>NZ_KV831312.1:0-1656 GCF_001837075.1 Staphylococcus sp. HMSC063F05 | reverse complement strand
TAATAAACATTCAAAACTGAATACAATATGTCACGTTATTCCCTCATCTTCGTAGAAGATGTTCCGAATATATCCTTAGAAAGGAGGTGATCCAGCCGCACCTTCCGATACGGCTACCTTGTTACGACTTCACCCCAATCATTTGTCCCACCTTCGACGGCTAGCTCCAAATGGTTACTCCACCGGCTTCGGGTGTTACAAACTCTCGTGGTGTGACGGGCGGTGTGTACAAGACCCGGGAACGTATTCACCGTAGCATGCTGATCTACGATTACTAGCGATTCCAGCTTCATATAGTCGAGTTGCAGACTACAATCCGAACTGAGAACAACTTTATGGGATTTGCTTGACCTCGCGGTTTCGCTGCCCTTTGTATTGTCCATTGTAGCACGTGTGTAGCCCAAATCATAAGGGGCATGATGATTTGACGTCATCCCCACCTTCCTCCGGTTTGTCACCGGCAGTCAACTTAGAGTGCCCAACTTAATGATGGCAACTAAGCTTAAGGGTTGCGCTCGTTGCGGGACTTAACCCAACATCTCACGACACGAGCTGACGACAACCATGCACCACCTGTCACTCTGTCCCCCGAAGGGGAAAACTCTATCTCTAGAGGGGTCAGAGGATGTCAAGATTTGGTAAGGTTCTTCGCGTTGCTTCGAATTAAACCACATGCTCCACCGCTTGTGCGGGTCCCCGTCAATTCCTTTGAGTTTCAACCTTGCGGTCGTACTCCCCAGGCGGAGTGCTTAATGCGTTAGCTGCAGCACTAAGGGGCGGAAACCCCCTAACACTTAGCACTCATCGTTTACGGCGTGGACTACCAGGGTATCTAATCCTGTTTGATCCCCACGCTTTCGCACATCAGCGTCAGTTACAGACCAGAAAGTCGCCTTCGCCACTGGTGTTCCTCCATATCTCTGCGCATTTCACCGCTACACATGGAATTCCACTTTCCTCTTCTGCACTCAAGTTTTCCAGTTTCCAATGACCCTCCACGGTTGAGCCGTGGGCTTTCACATCAGACTTAAAAAACCGCCTACGCGCGCTTTACGCCCAATAATTCCGGATAACGCTTGCCACCTACGTATTACCGCGGCTGCTGGCACGTAGTTAGCCGTGGCTTTCTGATTAGGTACCGTCAAGACGTGCATAGTTACTTACACATTTGTTCTTCCCTAATAACAGAGTTTTACGATCCGAAGACCTTCATCACTCACGCGGCGTTGCTCCGTCAGGCTTTCGCCCATTGCGGAAGATTCCCTACTGCTGCCTCCCGTAGGAGTCTGGACCGTGTCTCAGTTCCAGTGTGGCCGATCACCCTCTCAGGTCGGCTACGCATCGTTGCCTTGGTAAGCCGTTACCTTACCAACTAGCTAATGCGGCGCGGATCCATCTATAAGTGACAGCAAAACCGTCTTTCACTATTGAACCATGCGGTTCAATATATTATCCGGTATTAGCTCCGGTTTCCCGAAGTTATCCCAGTCTTATAGGTAGGTTATCCACGTGTTACTCACCCGTCCGCCGCTAACGTCAGAGGAGCAAGCTCCTCGTCTGTTCGCTCGACTTGCATGTATTAGGCACGCCGCCAGCGTTCATCCTGAGCCAGGATCAAACTCTCCATAAAAATTATGATGTTTGATTAGCTCATAA
>NZ_KV831311.1:0-794 GCF_001837075.1 Staphylococcus sp. HMSC063F05 | reverse complement strand
CGCAGAAATCTTTACTCATCCAGACATGGTTCTTGATATCGACAAGGATGTACTGATTACACATATATTCAATTCTACAGATAAGGGAATGTCAATGGATAAAGCTACAAAATATGCACTTCAATTAAGAGTGATTGCTCAAGAAAGCTATCCTAATGTCGATAGACATTCCTTTCTAGTCGAAAAATTACGCTTACTTATTCAACAATTAAAACAATCTATTCATCATCTCAAACAATTAGATGATGCCATGATTCAATTAGCACAACAACTCGATTATTTTGAAAATATTCATTCGATACCTGGTATTGGTAAGCTAAGCACAGCTATGATTATTGGGGAGATTGGTGATATTAAGCGATTTAAATCAAATAAACAACTCAATGCTTTTGTTGGCATTGATATCAAACGATATCAATCAGGTCATACACACTGTAGAGATACCATCAACAAGCGTGGTAATAAAAAAGCGAGAAAACTTTTATTTTGGGTGATTATGAATATAATAAGAGGGCAGCATCATTATGACAATCATGTCGTCGATTATTACTACAAACTAAGAAAGCAGCCTAATGAGAAACCTCATAAGACTGCCATCATTGCTTGTATAAATCGATTATTAAAAACAATTCATTATCTTGTAATGAATCATAAATTGTACGATTATCAAATGTCACCACATTAGCCAAACGTACAATCAAATATAGTTTAACACCTTATTCAAAAAAATTAAAATGAACGGTTTAGTTAAGTAATGCTTATTTTAATTATAAGTACTTGACTAATCGTAGGAA
>NZ_KV831310.1:0-653 GCF_001837075.1 Staphylococcus sp. HMSC063F05 | reverse complement strand
CCTGAACAGCCTGAACAGCCTGAGCAACCTGAACTACCTGAAACAGGTAAAGATACAAAGCCATCAATGATTAATGGTAGTATCTTCGCTATTTTCGGTTCATTGGCTATATTATTTAATTTGCGCAGAAAAAAACAATAAAAAATTAGTTACTATAAATATGAAAATAAGAAAAATAAAGAATGGTTATTGAATTTTAATACAAAAGATTTTAAAATTAATTTTGGACCTTGTCTTCTTATTTCATATTTATATATGAAAATTGAGGATAACAAAGAGCTACCAAATTGGTAGCTCTTTGTTTTTTTGTCATTTACTATTAATAATTTAAGGTACACATTAATATTGATTAAAGATTTTCAACTTTTTGTTTTCAATGATAAAATTTACAACTATCTTTCTTTTTTTAAGTATATAGATTTATGGTTTTGAACTATGAGTGGCTAGTAATTAGCCACTATTTTTTCGCAAAAAAATACTAAGGGGCTTGGGGACGATTCCCAACAAGCAAGCGATGCTACCACGTTAGTAGCTAGCAAATCCAATACTTGCCAAACCTAAATTTTACTTGTGATAAGAGAAATACTTTTGGCGAACAAAGAAATAATGGTTCTGTTGAAAAGTTGAATTTATAGTATAATTTTAACAAAAAG
>NZ_KV831309.1:0-99030 GCF_001837075.1 Staphylococcus sp. HMSC063F05 | reverse complement strand
TTATGAAAACTCATTTACTGGCTATTTTGCTAGGGAATTATGTCCCAGCCTCATTCATTGTCACTACCTATAACATTAATAAATAAGGGTTTTCGATATATTTAGCTAGTACTTTAAGAAAATCGGCCGCACCTGCACCATCTAAAATTTGATGATCAAATGTCAAGCTTAAAGGAATTTTTGAAACTTGTTTAATGTTATCCGCTTCTAGCACGACTTCTTTAGTTAAAGCACCAACGCCTAGAATACCTGTTTCACCTAAATTTAAAATTGGTGTAAAGTATTCTATACCACTAGCACCCATATTAGTAATTGTAAATGTTGCTCCCTCTAATTGTACTGCTCCTGTGTTTCCTTCCCGAACAGCCTCAGCCGATGATTTAATTTCATGGGCTAAAGTGCCGATACTTTTTGTATCTGCATGATTAATCACTGGCACCATAAGGCCTTCATCTAGAGACGTTGCGATTCCTAAATGAACATCTTCATACTCAGTTAACTCGCCTTGTTCATAGCGAGCATTCATTGCCCCATATTCTTTAAGTGCAAGCACTACTGCTTTAGCTAATAATGTAGTAACAGTTAATTTAACATCTTGATCTGCTTGTTTAAGTTCCGTAGCTAATCTGTCTTTGAAATCTAGCAAGCGATCCGCATCAACCTTACGATGTAATGTTAATTGAGCAGTACTATTAAGACTTTGTCTCATGTTTTGAGCAATACGTTGACGCATAGGATTCAATCCTTCACCAATCGCACTTGTATCCACAGTCTGTGTTGGAACATGACTTGTATCTTCATTAGATGTCGTATCACTAGCATAGTCGTACCCATTTGCTTCAACACGTTGAATATCTAGTTTTGTAATACGATGATTACCGCCTGTGCCTTTTATCTTGTTAATGTCTAATCCTTTATCCTCAGCCATATTACGTGCGAGGGGTGAGATAAAGATTCTTTCTCGTGCTGCGCTTTTAGGCGAATTATCTTTATTATCGGAAGACTGTTGTGATGTATCTTTAACTTCTTGCGTTTCCTTCTCATGCTCGTTGTCTTCTTTTACTTTTTCTGATGCTAAATCATCTTCATCTTTATCAATAGCTTCCCCTTCTTCTCCAATTATACCTAATACCGCTTTAACCTCTGCATCTTCTCCGGCTTGCACTTTAATTTCTAACAATGTCCCACTCGCCGGCGCTTCAACATCGTTGGTTAATTTTTCAGAGCTTATTGTAACAATACTCTCTCCTTGTTTTACGGTGTCACCCTCTGATTTAAACCACTCTTCAACAGTTCCCTCTTTCATTGTCATTCCAAGCTTTGGCATAATAATATTTTCACTCATTGTGATACACCTCCTATGCGTTAGCCTTTTTTAAATCATCAATTAATTCAGATGCAATGTCTAATACCTTATCAGCATTCGGCATATATGCCGCCTCTAAGTTCGCTGCAAATGGTACAGGAGTGTCTGGTGCGGTCACTTTCTTAATTGGACCATCTAAGTAATCAAATCCTACATCTCCAATCACTGAAGCAACGTCTCCAGCAATGTTACACTGTGGATTAGATTCGTCAATAACAATTAGGCGACCCGTTTTCTTCACAGAATCTAAAACTGTTTCTTGATCCCATGGTGACACTGAGCGTAAATCGATGACCTCAACTGATACTTGGTCTTCTGCAAGTTTTTCAGCAGTTTCTTCCGCTACAGCTACCATTTTTCCAATAGCCACAATTGTTAAATCGTCACCTTCACGCGTCACATTGGCTTTACCAATTTCTATAGTATAAGGTTCTTCAGGAACATTACCTTTTTGTCCTAATAATGTTTTATCTTCTGAAAAGACAACAAGATTGTCCTCTTGAATAGCTGACATCAGTAGACCCTTCGCATCATATGGATTAGATGGAACAACAACTTTAACTCCTGGAATTGCTGCAAACATATTATATAAAGACTGAGAGTGCTGTGCAGCAGCGCTTGCCCCTGCTCCATGAACAGTACGTACAACTAGTGGGATTTTGGCTTTTCCACCAAACATATATCTCATTTTTGCCCCTTGATTTAAAATTGGATCTAAACCAAATCCAATAAAGTCGTTGAACATGAGTTCAGCAATTGGACGTAGCCCTGTCGCAGCAGCTCCTACTGCCGTGCTCAATGTAATGTGTTCAGCAATTGGTGTATCGATTACACGTTTACGACTATATTTTTTTGCAAGTCCTTTTGTTACACCAAATACACCACCGAATGTATCGTCATCTTTGATGTGGTCTACTTTTGCACCACCTGAGACATCAGTACCAATTAAAATGACATCCTCATCTTTTTCCATAGATTGGTCAATAGCTTCATTAATAGCCCCCATAAATGTTAACTTGCGTTCTTCACTCATCGTAAAAACCTCCTTATGTGGTTAGGTCATTTGTTCTTATATCTTTTAATAAATATTCCAATCTTCTGATTTAAGCAAAAACATCCTTGTATAATGAATCCTCATCTGGTAATTCGCTTTCTTCAGCAAATTTCACAGCATCTTCTACAGCTTGTTCAGCTGCTTTTTCTATTTCATCTGCTTCTTTTTCAGTGAGCCAATTTTCTTCAATTGCTCTTTTTCTAAATTCTACTGTCGCATTTTTATCTGCGTTACGATCATCTGGTGATTTTACTTTTTGCTCATCACCTTCAAAATGTCCATATTTACGATACGTATCACATTCAATTAACGTTGGTCCTTCACCTTTTTTAGCGCGTTCTACAGCCTCTTGTGTTGCTTTATATACTTCCATAACATCCATGCCATCAACACGTACACCCGGCATATTATAAGCCGCAGCACGCTCTGCAATTGTTTCAGAAGCACTTGCGTAGTCATGTGTTGTTCCTTCAGCAAATTGGTTATTTTCACATATAAAAAGAACAGGTAAATCTAAAATTGAAGCAAAATTAAGACCTTCATGGAAATTACCTTCATTTGCAGCACCATCACCAAAGAAACATACCGCAACATTATCTTTACCTTGATTAATGATAGAAATACTTGCACCAATTGCTAACCCAAAACCACCACTGACAATACCATTCGCACCGAGCATTCCTTTGTCAATTTCTGCAACATGCATTGAGCCACCTTTACCGTGACCTAATCCGTCACGTTTACCCATAATTTCTGCCATCATACCATTTAAATCGCATCCTTTTGCAATCGCATGACCATGACCACGGTGTGTACTTGTAATATAGTCATCATCATTTAATTGAGACATAACACCTGTTGCAACAGCTTCTTCACCTACATATAAGTGTACGAATCCTGGAATTCTACCATCACTAAAAATTTTGTGTACCTTTTCTTCAAAAAATCGAATTTCGTTCATCGTTTTATAAATCCAATGTGCTTGTTCTTTTTCCATTTTCATTGTCAATTCCTCCTATCTTTCATAGGTCATAAAGTTTAAAACTACATATGAATTGCAGAATCAAAAAATGCATCTGCACTCTCACCTATTGCTTCTAATAAAGCCGGGTGTGGTTGAATAATTTGAGAAAGTTCATGAATCGTACCCTCTGATGCTTTGACACTTAAAAGTTCTCCAATTATATCTGTAGCATGTGGTCCTACAATAAAAGCACCAAGAACCTCTCCATACTTTTTATCAACGACAAGTTTAATAAATCCTTCATTTTCTCCTTTGATTAACGCCTTTGCATTCCCTTGAAATGCTGATTGAGTCACTTTCACATCATAACCAGCCTCTTTAGCTTGCTCTTCTGATAACCCAACTGATGCTGCTTCAAGTCTTGTGTATATACAACGCGTAATATCTTCTTGACGCACAAGTGACGGCTGTTTGTTCATTATTGTTTCGACAACATGAATGCCATGCGCACTTGCTGCATGTGCAAGTTGATATCCTTTAATTAAATCTCCTATAGCATAGACATGTTTTTGACTCGTTTCATAATGTTCATTGACTTTAAAGAATTTACCATCCATTTCCAAATTTAAATCTTTTGCAACTTGCGTATTCGGTTGTCTACCTGTTGCAACAAGAAGGGTATCAAAGCTAACATCATCTTGCCCATCTAATATTATTTTCGATTCCTTTACTTGTTTTATCTTTGCTTTCGTCAGTATCTTAATACCTTGATTATCTAAATGTGCTTTTAACATTTCTCTAGTTTCGTTGATTTCAGTTAATAAAATGTCATCTGCAACTTCTATTATCGTAACTCTAACCCCAAGATCAGCCATTGAGGATGCGAGTTCTGTTGCAATCACACCCCCACCGATAACCGCTAACTGTTTTGGTAGCTTCTCTAAATCGAAAAATGTATCGGTTGTTTCATAATTGACTTGATCTAACCCATCAATTGGTGGAATGAACGGCTGACTGCCAGTTGCTAAAATTATATCTTTCGCTTGATACGTTTCATTGTTAACGTCCACTTTTAAGTTTTTAGAAATTCGTGCTTCCCCTTCAATATAAGTAACTTTATTTTTCTTTAACAACTGCTTCACGCCACCCGTAAGTGTTTGTACAACTTTCTTTTTTCGTTGGACAAATTGAGTAAAATCAATTTTTAAGTCTTTCGTTGTGATTCCCCAATCGTTTGCAACTCGTATGCTGTGTGCTTTCTCGCCGTGTTCTAACAACGTTTTAGAGGGGATGCAACCTACATTTAAGCACGTGCCTCCAGCATTATTTTTTTCAATGACTGCAACATTTTTACCAAGTTGCGCACCACGTATTGCAGCTACATAGCCACCAGGTCCAGCTCCTATTACGATTAAGTCATATGATTTACTCATATAATAAATGCCTCCTTTCACCAATAGTACGTTGTGCCATCCCAATTTCATTTGCATGAGGAATAAGAAATTTTACATTTGTAAGCGCTTTCTTATTCCTTCGATTCCATTCTACTTCAAGTATTTTGAGTTTTCAAACAATTGTATGTTGTTAATTATTAATACTTTATAAACTTTATAAATTACTGTTTATCTAACTCTTAAACTGATTTAAAAAAGTAATGATGTTTGAACGTTGTACGATTATAAAAAGACCTGTACATCAGCGTGTGATAAGACTATGATTAAAATGTAAAAAAGATTTAGGTAAAGGAAGATGGTGTCGTGGGAAGTACTGTTAAATATCGTAAGTTTATTCTACCTATTGTCGTTGGTTTAATTATCTGGGCATTGACGCCTATTAAACCAGATGCCTTAAATGATCAAGCTTGGTTTATGTTTGCTATTTTTGTGTCAACCATCATTGCTTGTATTACCCAACCTATGACTATAGGTGCAGTATCAATCATTGGTTTTACAATCATGATTTTGGTTGGAATTGTTGATACAAAAACTGCCGTTCAAGGCTTCGGTAATAGTAGTATTTGGCTTATTGCAATGGCCTTTTTCATTTCAAGAGGATTTGTAAAAACAGGGCTAGGTCGACGTATTGCTCTGCAATTCGTTAAATTATTTGGAAAGAAAACGCTTGGTTTGGCTTATTCACTTGTTGGTGTTGATCTTATCTTAGCTCCTGCTACGCCAAGTAATACAGCACGTGCTGGTGGTATTATGTTTCCAATCATTAAGTCCTTGTCAGAGTCATTTGGTTCATCGCCGAGAGATGGTTCTGAGAGAAAAATGGGTGCGTTTTTAATCTTTACTGAGTTCCAAGGTAATTTAATTACTTCAGCTATGTTTTTAACAGCTATGGCCGGTAACCCTATAGCGCAAAGTTTAGCTGAAAAAACGGCACACGTTCAAATTACATGGATGAATTGGTTTGTTGCTGCTATTATACCCGGATTGATTTCTCTCATCGTTGTCCCTTTCATTATTTATAAATTATACCCACCAACTGTTAAAGAAACGCCTAACGCTAAAAAATGGGCTACTGAACAACTAGAAGAAATGGGACATATGTCTATAGCCGAAAAATTGATGGTTGGTATCTTTATCATAGCATTGGCTTTGTGGGTATTAGGAAGCTTCATTAATGTTGATGCCACGCTCACTGCATTTATTGCTTTAGCATTGTTACTATTAACAGGTGTATTAGCGTGGTCAGATATTTTAAATGAAACAGGCGCATGGAATACACTCGTTTGGTTCTCAGTTCTTGTATTAATGGCAGAACAATTAAACAAGTTAGGCTTTATCCCATGGTTAAGCAAACTCATTGCTCAAGGTTTAAATGGCTTTAGTTGGCCTATCGTTTTAGTTTTACTCATCTTGTTTTATTTCTACTCACATTATTTATTCGCAAGTGCAACAGCACATGTCAGCGCCATGTACGCCGCGTTACTCGGTGTTGCAGTCGCTTCGGGTGCACCGCCATTATTCAGTGCATTAATGTTAGGGTTCTTTGGTAACTTACTGGCATCAACAACACACTATAGTAGTGGACCAGCGCCCATATTATACGCAGCTGGCTATGTTACACAAAAGCGCTGGTGGACTATGAATATTGTACTTGGTATAGTCTATTTTATTATTTGGATTGGTGTAGGTTCACTATGGATGAAACTCATAGGTATGATGTAAAGTTAGAATTTTAATTAAACTTCAGTTCATCAAATATATTGTAAGCTAACGTTTGAAACGTTAGCTTATTTTTTTGCATCTTACTCCCAAGATTAATATTTACTATATTCATTTTGCTTTTTATTCAATTCAACTATGTTATTCTGTACATAGATTAACTAGTATCACTAGGGGTGCAATTCAATTTGCTGAGAGAAAGTCTACTTTCAACCCTTGAACCTGTTGGTTAGCACCGGCGTAGGAAAGTGAGCAATATTGATAACTGTTTCTTCATTCACTTTTTTACGCAATAATTAAATGGATGGAGGAATTTTTTATGGACAAATTAACAGTAGGTTTAGAATGGTTTTTAAATCCTGATCATATGCCGTTAATCTTAGGTATCGAAAAAGGTTGGTTTAAAGAAGAATCATTAGAAATTGAGATGATTGAACCAAAGGAACACTTTGACGCACTAGACGAGATTGAAAATGGTTCAATGGATATCGCGATTACTGAACCTATTCATCTGGTTCAAGATAGAGCTAAAGAACAAAACGTCATCGGGTTTGCGAGATATCTTCACACTAACGGAGGTATTATGTATAACAAAGATAAAAATATCGCTCGCCCCAAAGATTTAATCGGTAAACGGCTTCAATATCCTGGCGCTCCCGGTCCAGGTGGTATTGCCATGGCTAAAACGATGATTGAAGCTGATGGTGGCACATATAAAGAGGGTGACATCACACCAGTTAATCATAGCTTTTATCATACTGATGCACTTTTAACTGATAAAGCTGATGCTGCTACACTCATTTTCGAAAATTTTGAAATTCTTGAAGCTAGAAATCAAGGACTTAATGTAGATTATTTTCCACTTAAAAATTATAATGTACCCGATTTTTGTCAACTCATTTTCATTACTACACCTGAAGTATTAAATACGAGTGAGGTCAAACTTAAAAAGTTTCTGAAAGTCATTCAAAAGGCCATTCATTACATCAATCATCATTTAGAAAGTGCAATTGAAATTTACTCAACGTATACTCAAACTGATATCTCTAACCAATTAAACAAAGATACAATTGAAGCAACAGCTAAATGTTTTACAAATGATTTGTCTATGAGTTCCGACTACTACAATGATTTACAGTTGTGGCTTAAAGAAGTCAATGATATTAAAGACACGATTAACCCAACTTTATATTTTACAAATCAACTACTATTCAGTCGATATACAAAATAAAAAATATACCTTCACTCTATTTAAACGTTAATGTACACATCAATAGTTAGAATCAATATCTAATTTAGAGAATGTACATCAAATAAAGTGAAGGTATATTTATTTTACTATTTTACAACTGGGTTTTTCTTAATTTGAACATATTGAGAAATACTATATAACACAATACCTATCCATATAAAAATAAAGGTAATCAATTGATCAGTGTTAAATGGCTCTTTAAAGACAAAGATACCTAAGATAAACATGATTGTCGGCCCTACATACTGAATGAAGCCAGTTAACGATAATGGAATTCGCTTAGCACCTGCTGAGAACAGAATCAATGGTATTGCTGTAATTGCACCTGAAAATAGTAGCCAAAATGATGATATATTTAATCCAAATGTTATGTGTTGTTGCTGCCATAGGTAAATAACATAGATTAAACCGGCTGGTGCAGTAACAATACATTCAATAGTGATGCTACTTATCGCATCGATATGCACAATCTTTTTTAATAAACCATATATACCAAAAGAAAATGCTAATAGAAGTGAAATAAATGGAAATTCACCGATTTTTATTGTCATATAAAGTACGCCTACTAGTGCAAAGATGATGGCTAACCATTCGAATTTATTAAATCTCTCTTTTAAAAATATAAGCGCCAAGACGATACTCACTAGTGGGTTAATGTAGTAACCTAAGCTAGATTGTAGCACGTGACCATTAGATACTGCCCAAATAAATGTCCCCCAATTCACTGTAATAACATACCCCGCAACTATGATGGCAATAAGTTGCACGGGATGCGATACCAACTGATTAACATCTCTAAAAAAAGCGTTCCGTTGATTTTTTCCTATAATGAGCACAAAAATCATAAATATCACTGAAAAAATAATACGGAATGCCAAAATTTCAAAAGCGCCTATTTCATCAATTAAACGCCAATATATGGGTAAAATCCCCCATAAAATATAAGCACCTAAAGCTAAAAATATTCCTTTTTTATACTCCGAAGACACCATTAACCCTCCCTCAATATAAATGATTAAAAAATGAGACTCATTCCAACTCATTGACAGTTATGTAATCAAATTTACTAATAAAACAGCAATATTTACACATATCTGTTTGTGTACAGCTTTTGATTTTATAATCAATCTTCATTAAAATAAGCACGTTTAATACTTGGTACATCAATTGTTTGAGACATATCTATAAAGTATTGTTTTTGCCACTCTTGTGTCTTGTGAGCGACACGATTTAAATCTTTCTCCCATGTAGGATACACTCGAAAAGCCATTTTCCCTTTAGATGCATGATTTCTTAAAATACCTTTATGAAAAAGTACATGTTTTGGAAAAATAAACTGACCTACTTGAGAATCATCCATCACGTGTACAATTAATTTCCCAGGAAATGACTCATAGTCAAATGCTCGATTTTTCTTTGTTTTATCTTTTTCCCAAAGCGATAAAAAATATCCTTTTTTCTTTGTTGTTTTCTTAGCTAACCTACTTTTAAATACGTAGCCATTAATATTAAAATTGTATGCCTCATAAGATTGATTCCACTGTTCATCTCTTATAATTAATGATTGTTGTAAGTTCATTATCTTTATGATGTGATTCAACAATCGAACTGAAGACTTCATCTTCATACTCCCCTTTACTTTTAGTCTCAAAGTTCAATACATCGACGCAAACTCTGAAATACTTTTATAATAAATATTTAAAATGGGCATATATTTATTCCCTTTGCTTTATTTTTAATCTACGATATCGATTAAGTGTCGCAATAAACTCCTGCTTTCTAGGTAGCGCTAAATGACCAGGATGCCCCTGATGATTTGATATAACATCTAATCCGTGTTTCTCAATCCGTTGATACAAACTATTGGTCAATTCTACAATCGTACTTTTGTCATCTAGCAATTCATTTTTTACATAACTTAACATCATCGCTAAACCTTGTGTTTGACTGTCATCGACAAGTTGTTCTAAGCCAGAAATATGAATAGTTTCCTTACCATACGTTACTACATTCAATCCTTTAGCTTTAAAGCGATCACGTTTCCCTTTTTGATTAAAACTCGCTCTCAACGGAATTCTTGATGGAATGTGACCGAACTGATAGTGAGAAGAAAGCCTTCTTTGATAACCGTCTGACTGCGCAATGTCTTTAGCATGTTGCGTAACATCTTTCAACACATATTCATCCATCATCAATACTTGATCTGCCACGTCAAAATAATCTCCCGAACCTCCAACGATTAGAATAGTCGACACGTTATGGTCGTCATATAATGCTTTTACCTTATTAGAAAAGGGGGTAATCGGCTCTTTTTCGGGAGCAATTAAACGTTGCATACGACCATCACGAATCATGAAATTCGTTGCAGATGTATCTTCATCAATGAGTAACAATGATGCTTGTGATTCTAAAGCTTCCATGACATTTGCAGCTTGAGACGTACTACCACTCGCATTTTCAGTTGAAAAATGTGTAGTATCTCTTTCACCTGGCAAATGATCAATAAATGGCTGGATATTAACATTTTGAATACTTCTTCCGTCTTCAGCACGAATTTTCATTGCATCTTGATTTGTGATCACATATTCTCTACCATCACCAGCAATATGATTATATACACCTCGTTCTAACGCTTCAAGTAATGTTGATTTACCATGATAACCGCCTCCAACTATTAGTGTAATGCCTTTAGGAATACCCATACCCTTAATAACTTTGCCACTCGATAGTTTCATTACAATCTCATATTGTTTAGGACTTTTAAATTCAATAGCGTTATTCATAGGGAGATCTGAAACACCACTTTTTCTTGGTAAAATAGCACCATTTGCTACAAATGCAACAAGGTCACGTTTTACTAACTGTTGTCTAATCTCCTCTTGATCTATCATTAATTCAACTTGTTGTTCCAATTGTGAAACATTAATGTTGCGATAACATAAGGCATGTTCTACTATTTGAGGTAATACATTAATAAGTGTATGTCTTGCTATTCTACCTAATATGGTACGTCCTCGTGCTGGTAATCCAACTTCAATACGTGCCTCAATTTGACGATTCTTAATTACTACTGCGGTACGCTCTAAAATTTCTTGGCCACAACTATCAATTTGAATTTTACTTACTTTTTTATCTTGGGCTACTATTGATTGAATCTGCTTATGAAACACGCGCGTTAAGTAATCACTCACAGCCCGTTGTTTCAGTTCAGAATTTAATAAAGAATCAGGAAATTTTGCTTGTTGGCGATCTATAACAACACTCATCTTAGATGGTGGCGCAAATGGATCAGCTTGGATATGGTCAATACGTAGTTTAAATAAATTAAATTCGTATAGGTCTTTTATTTGCTTATACGCACCGTACTTTTGACCGTCTAACGATGTTAAAGTCTGTTCAAGTGCTTGGGCACTTTTCATATTTTCAACCTCCAACGTTCATATATCATTACTATTATTCTTGTGCCTATTATCAAGTGTACTAAACGTTGACATTCCTACAAAAATATTTGAACTAAAAAATACTCCAAATTTTCAACTATACATTGAAAATTTGAAGTACTTCACATTGTAATTATTCAGTTCTTGCTCCTGTACGTTCACGTAATTCATATTCTATTTCTTCTAAACTACGTCCGCGTGTTTCTGGTAAGAATTTAATTACGAAAATCATCGCTAAAACACCTATGAATGCAAAGATTAAAAATACCCATTCTGTACTTAATGCATCACTTAATATTGGGAAGAACAATGACACGATAAGCGTTCCGATATTTAGCACAAGCGCTGAAATGCCCGTAGCAGCGCCACGTGCGCGCATCGGGAATAATTCAGGTAGCATAACCCATAGAACAGGTCCCCAAGAAATCCCAAAGAATACAATAAATAATGATAAACAAACAATAATAATCCACGCTGATGAAGCAATTCCAATTGTCCAAATTAAGATTGCCATAATTAATAATGAGGCAATCATACCAATATTACCACCAACAAGTAGTTTTTTACGATCAATCTTATCTACTACAAAAATGGCAACTATTGTTACAAGAACATTAATAGTTCCTATACCAACTGAACCTAATATAGACGCCGCTTCACCCAGTCCAGCCTTAGCAAAGATTGAAGATGAATAGAAAATGACTGCATTGATACCAATAAATTGCTGGAAAATAGCAAATATACAACCTACAATTAATATTCTACCTAACCATGGTGATTTAATGACTGTCCATGTAGATTCAGAGATAGCGTTAATTTCTTTCATCTCTTTAAGTTCTTTATCAATTTCGCTATCGTCATAAGTAATCTTCATCACTTGACGAGCGGCTTCTTCGTTTCTATTTTCAAGTAACCATCTTGGACTCTCAGGCATAAAATAAATACCCACAAGTAAAATAACCGATGGAACAACTGCTAATCCTAGCATCCAACGCCAACCCTCAATATCCGCAAATGCATAGTTGACTAAATATGCTGCTAAAATACCAATTGTAATCATTAGTTGATTAAGTGAACCTAGTGAGCCACGATATTCTGTCGGTGCCATTTCACTTAAATAAACAGGTACCGTAGACATCGAACCACCCACTGCTAAACCAATAATTAAACGTCCAATAATTAATAATGCTAAATTGGTTGATGCAGCAAGAATCAGTGCCCCAATAATAAATACAATAGCGATGAGCATTACTAGACGTCGACGACCTAATTTATCAGCAAGTGGCCCACTGCTTCCCGCACCGACTATTGCGCCAATTAACATTGAAGACACAACGATACCCTCAGTTGTACTATTGAGAGGTATGTCTTTATGTATAAATAATAAAGCACCGGAAATCACACCATTATCATAACCATATAATAAGCCACCAAGTGCTCCCAAAATAAAGATTAAATACTTATTTGCTTTCATTCGTATCATTCCTTTTTCTATAGCTAGACTAATTATAATGCCTTTATGAAAGCGTTTCAACATAATTTTATTAACATTTACTTATTAATACTTGATTTGATATTCAAATCAAGTATTAATAAATATCATCATATTGCTTAAATTATCTATATCAATGACTTCACTAATCATAGCAATTTAAATATAATCATTGATTCTAGTAATACATATATAAAACACCCTATCCGCTCACAATTTCTATCGACCGGATAAGGTGCCTTTGATTTTTCTTTATTTAATTATTGTTTATCTGTCACTTTTTCATTACGTACCATATCTTCAAACATGTTGTCCCAGAAATCTTCTAATTCTTCTTTAGAGATACGAACTTCTGATGTATCTGTACCAACGAAGTCACCATGGTCCCAATTATGTTTAACTGGTGTCACTTGCCATACTCCTTTTTGAACTTGATCTGTCGCAGACGTATGCGCTTGGTTCAATGGATATTGCCCAGAGATGACAGACACTAGTCCATCGTTTTCTCTCCACGCTTTGTCTTTTACTTTACCAATCGTATTTGCAGTTAATGTATAGCCTATGTTCATATTGACATCTGCTTTTTGAGTACCATTTGGACCTGGTCTTGTAGATTCACCCTGATATGTTTTGTAAACAATATTGGGGTTTAAGGATGTTTTTTGATTTAAGATATCTGTACCCTCAGTAGTTAAATCATAAAATCCATTATCTTTTGTTGTCCATAATTTACTTTGTTTCACACGTTGAATATATTGAGCTAATGTTTCGTCTTCTCTTTGTTTAAGTCCCCATTGACTTAAACCAACATCAACATGAGATAATTTATTACCTTTTGACCTTGCATAGTCATATGCTACTTGTCTAATAATTTCTTCATTACCTAATAAATCTGCAGCATGGGTGCCATTATGTGGTGTGGCAATAGTAGTAATAGACGATATCATATTATCTTGTCCACCTTTATATAACGGAGAAATGTCACCACCATGTTGTTTCTGGTATTCTACCTCTTCTGGACTACCATGTCGTAATAACTCTTCAAGATAACGAATTGTTTGACCACCCATACTATGCCCAATGAGATGAATTTTTTGACCAGGCTTCCAATCCTTATAAGCGCCGGCGTATGTTTTTCCGTAACGCTCGTGTCCATATTTTGCCGCATGTGCCGCACCATAGTCTACACGTCCACCTTTAATGTAATAGTACAATTCTACAGCTCTATCATAATTACTGCCAAATGCACTTACACTTGCTTCCATCACGTTATAACCTTTAGCTCTATAATCTTGAATAATTTTGAGACGGTTACCACCCCAATAGTTACCTTTTCCTGTAACGGGACCAGTTCCTGATGCATAACCATTAAAGCCGTGTACAAGAATAATAGGATCATGATTTTTATATTCTTTTTGTGATGCTACTTTATTTGTTTGATCCTTCAATTCTTTGGATGCCTCTGTTGTCGCAGTATTTCTTGTTGTTGCCTGAGAGTTTTTAGTGAGTGCTTTAATCCCTTTTCTAGAATCATCTTTTTCATTTTCAGGAGATTCTTTTGTGGAAAGATCTTTGTCTATGTCATCCACTTTAAGTTCTTTATCTGATGATGTTGTTGGCTTTTCTTGATTTAAATGTTTATCTCCACGATTATTTCGTGTAACACCTCCATCTTTTGCTGTTATATGCTGTTCTGAAACGTTCTCAGATGCAGTCCCCTCATCCGATTGCGTTGCATCTTTATTGTATTGATTATCTAATTTTCCATCTATTCTTGAAGATTTTTGAGCCTTTTCGATGTTCGATTGTTGGACTTTAATTTTTTCTTGAGATTTTTCTTGGTCTATATTTTGATTTTCTTGTTGAGCATTTTTTACATCTTTACTTTGTAACTGCTTTTGCTCGTTTGTAATCTCCTGTTCACGTGATTCTTTCATTTTTGTTTGTTCAGATGTTGTTTTATCATCTTGTTGGGGTTGTACTAGGCTCTTTGCATTTTCATTCTTTCTAGTTTCTTCTTTTTTTGCATTTATACTTTTCGTTGTATGTTCCGCTACTTTTTTAGGGTTTTGTTGATCATTATTTGGCATAGATGTCTGAGGTTGATTGGATTGACTATCAATTTGTTTGTCTTCATTAGATTTAACGTCAGTACTAGGTGTCTCATGATATGAGTAGCCATTGTTATGTATAGTTGGAGTCTTATCAATTGTTTCTGAATGGTTAGTTTTATTATCTTTATTCTCAGTTTGTTGAGTTTCTTGATTTTTGTGTTGCATCTCAATAGAATGTGATGCACTTACTTCTGATTGTTCTTGATTTTCAAGGTGATTGGATTCAGCAGCATGTACTGAGCCTCCGCCAATAAATAACATCGATGCAACAATGATTGAAGACGCACCTACACTTAACTTTCGAATGCTATATGAATTCTTTTTATTTTTCATGTTTAAAGCACCTCTATCTTTTTTATATCATTTATAACTGTGACTTAAATGAAAAGATTAATAATTTCGCGTGGGATAATTTCTAAAATTCTTTGAATCCAAGCTTTCATCAATAAACTCCTCTCTTTTAGTTGAATGATTTAACAATTTATGAGAACAACACCAATTTTACACAATGAATATTAACCTATTATTAATTTCTTTTTACAACTATATAAATAACAATAAAATATGTACTTAAATTTAAACTTTTAAATACACACATATGCACCATCTCGATATCAATTAGTCAATCGTACAACCTTTAAAGTTTAAAAAGACACTCAAACGATTTTCATATCGCTTAAGCGTCTTTTGTAAATTTACACCATTATAATAATTGTGTGAGCGGCACCACTTCAAAGTTCAAACTATGTTTACTCATATGACATATTTGAATGAGTCTTTTAAAATAATCTACTGAGGTAAATTGGACATGTTTTTTTAAAAATCTCAAATTTTGCGTCACATCATAGCAGTCTAAACCATTCATCAATCCCTCACCGATGAGTTTTGTATAACTTTCTTTCTTAGTCCAAATTTCATAAAAATCTTTAAGTGTAGTCACTTGGTTAAATTCATTTGTTGTAAAATTCTTCGCCAAATATTTATAATCCAAGTCTTTCATTTCTTCGATATCAATACCAATAGGCTGATTATCTATTATACAAACGATATAAGGATAACTATACGAAATACTCACGTATATATGACAAGAACTTCGTATCTCTACTTTACCCATAGTTGTGATGTGATACTCCCATTCTTTAGGAGTTAATCCAGCACATTGTTCAATAGCATACTGAATCAATGCATCACCTAATTGGTGCATAAGTCGATCCTTTAAAAATCTATAGTGTATTCGTTCTGGCTTTTTCAACTGACGAGAACTTCTATTCAAAAGCAATTCTACTTCCTCTAAAGTTTCTGTCATCTTAGTCACATACAAATACATGATTCACCTCTAGTTGGCATCAAATTTTTCAAACAATAAATGGTACCACTGCTGCAACCATTGGTAAGAAAGATGTGGCCACTCACCTTGTAATTCTTTCATTACTGTTTGAGTCATATTTGAATCTGTCACACCTGAAATTTGATTATCTCCATTACTATTAAGACCAATCAATTCATGCATACCTAATTCATGTAATTTCTGTTCAAACTCACTATCACTTACTACAGTCATTTCTGACCCTTTGGCATTGTCAATTACTTGTTTCATAGTTATTGAACATGGTGCGTATACATGATAAATAATAGGTATTGCATTGGATCTTGCCAATTTAATAATATGGCGCGCTGTGACATCGATAAATGAAAATTCAACTTTAGCTTTCGATATACTTTCTCCTATAAACGGCATTTTTAATAAATCATGCATGACAATACTAAAACGATTAGTTGTTAAATTTTTCATATTTAATGGTCCAGTAGAAGCACTTGTCAGATTTCCTAATCTTATAATCTGAGCTGCTAAACCTTCATTAACCGCTTCTAACACTTTAATCTCGCTATAAAACTTACTTTTAGTGTATGGTGATGTAAATAACTGGCCTTTATATAAATCTTTTTCAGAAAATGTAATATCGTCTTGATGTACTTCAAATACCGTACCCACACTTATCGTTGATATATAGATTAATTTCGCTTTTTTATCCTTAGCTAAATCAATTAATGCTTGTGTACTTCTTACATTGACATCGAAAAATGTTTCATCATCGCCAAAGTGATCTGTACGAGCTCCAGCATGAATAATTGTATCAATGGCTGAATCGATAATGAGATGGTCAAGTTCTGATAAATCCGCTAAAATAATATCAATGTGCTTCATTAATTTATCCACATGAGCCGTATCAAAATAACAATTTAAATTATTTTCCAAGTTAGTTTTAGCTTGATTGATATCATGACCTCTGACAATACATGTAATTTGATCAGCATCATCTTGCATTTCATCAATTAAATATGCGCCTAGGAACCCTGTTGCACCAGTTAGCAATACATGACCTAGAGATGATTGCGTTAGGTGTTGTGATTTTAGTTGGTATCGTCTTTCAACCAAAGATTGTAATTGTGGTAGATGATCTGGTAATACTACTTCTGGTAGTGCTTGGCGTTTTTCTGTGTGATTAGCTATATAACGAACAGTTTTAAATTGATATACATCTTGCATTGTAATGTGTATGCCATTTGATTTTAGTTTTGATACTACCACCATAGCATCTAGTGATGTACCACCCATTTCAAAGAAGTCATCATCTATACTCATAGACGATACGTCCAACACTCCGCTAACGATTTGTGCTATTTCTCGTTCGATATTATTACGTGGTGCAACAAATTTATTTTTGTGTACATTAGGTACAGGTAATCTTGACTCATCCACCTTATCATTTCCTGTTAATGGAATTTCGCTAATAGCTGTTAATGTCTTAGGAATCATGTATTTAGGCAAATATTGATTTAAATGTTGTGAAATATGATTTTCGTCTTCTTGACTTCCAACATAATAAGCATGCAGCACTTCACGCTCACCCTGTTTAGCTAAAATAACAACGCTATCTGTAACAGTATCTACTGAATTAATGATATTTTCAATTTCACCTAGTTCAATGCGATAGCCATGTACTTTAACTTGCTTGTCTATTCTACCAAGAAATTCTATTTGCCCATCTGGCATCAATCGTGCTAAATCACCACTTCGATAAAGTTGTCCTGGCCCAAAAGGATTATTTATAAATTTTTCAGCAGAAAGTTCGGGTCTGTTTAAATATCCTGAAGTTAAACTTTCTCCTGCAATACATAATTCACCTGGAATACCAACGCCACATAGTTTACCGCCTGACATAATAAAAATATCAACATTAGCTAACGGTTTCCCAATCGGAATAGTCGATGGTATGGCGTCACCTTTTTCGTATATCCAACAAGATGTGATAACTGTATTTTCAGAAGGCCCATAGGCATTAACGTACATATCACAATGCTTAGAAATATGTTGAACAAATGCTGGAGTACTTGTCGCACCTCCTGTAATCACTTTAGGAATATAGAAATGATGCATCACATTATATACCTGTAGTGGAATAGATGCGATGGTGATATTTTCTTGTGAAATTAACTTTTCTAATAAATCTGTATTGGTCCGCTCAACTGATGTTGCAATGACAAGCGGATATCCATTTAATAAACTACAGTAGAAATCAGTTGCTGAAGCATCGAACACATAATTAGCGTACTGCAGATAAACTTCATCATCGGATAAATTGAGTCTTTTTGTCCAAGCACATACTAAATTTAATATATTACGTTGTTTCACTGATACTGCTTTAGGCTTTCCTGTTGTTCCAGATGTATAAATATGATACATATCATCTTCCAAATTCCCTGCATATTCTATATTTAACCTTTTATTATTTTCAGTGTTATCAATATCTTCAATTTTAATTACTGGTATATGTGAGGATATTGTTTTTCCATATGTGAGCACTGCTGCGACTTCAGCGTCTTCAATAATAAATTCAATGCGTTTATTGGGATAAGTGACGTCAATAGGTACATAAGAACCTCCAACTTTTAATACAGCAATCATACTAGCAACCATTTCAAAACTTCGTTCAGTTAAAAGGGCTACACGTTCCCCTTTTTGAATTCCATTTTGTATCAATGTTTGAGCCATACTATTAGAATAATCATCAAGTTCTTGATACGTCATCGATTGTCCATTCATTTTAAGTGCTACATCATCTGCTTTCGCTTTCATGACATCATGTAAAAGTTGCTGTATTGACTTATTTTTTGGCAAGTCTAAAGAACAATCATTCACATGCTTGTCCAACCAAATTAATAAGTCATCATTTTCATCAATATCTTGAATTTTTAGGTTTTCGGTAGATATTACATGTTTAATAATCATTTGAAGTTGTTCAGCAATATGATGAATGGTCTCTTGTTTATATAAATCTGTATTATATTCAATATTGATGACATAGTCATCTTGATCTTCTTCAATAATAAATGACAAATCAAATTTAGCTGTTGTTGACTGAGGTGGAATATGTGTCAATTGACTATGTCCAAAATTCGCATGATTTGTTTCATTATTTTGAAGTACGAGCATCACATCAAATAACGGATTATGTGAAGCATCTCTTTCATCAACAAGATCATTGACTAAGCTTTCAAAAGGATATTCTTGATGTTCATATGCCCCTAGACACATTTCTTTCATCTCAGCCATCAATTGATCCCATGTCTTTTGATCATGAGGTCGACCACGATATACAAGTGTATTAGCAAACATACCTAACATATTTTCAGTATCGCGATGGGTACGCGCACTGATTACACTACCAATAGCGATATCGTCCTGACGTGTATATTTGTGCAATAATACCATGATTGCACTAGCAAAGAACATAAAGTCTGTCACTTGATGTTGTTCTACATAAGATTTCAATTGCTGTTTGATTTGACGATTGTAATGAAATGTCAACATATTACCGTTGGTTGTTTTAATACTTGGTCTAGGATAATCCGTAGGCATATTTAATATTGGAACCTGATTTTCAAATTGTTGTAACCAAAAGTGACGTTGTTTAGATAAGTCTCTGTGCACCATCCACTCACTATAATCTTTATACTGAAGCTTAAGTTCAGGTAATGATTTATCTTGGTATAAAGCGTTCAAATCAGATAGTAAAATCGTGTTACTCATACCATCATTAATACTATGATGAGTATCCATAAATAAATAATCTTGTTGTGGTCCATGTATATATTTAACTCGCATCTGACTTGGTTGTTCTAAATCAAACGGTTCCATAAATGATTGAATAATATCTTGCTCATTCGTTAGAGATGTCGTTACCTCTTCAAAATCAGGTGAAACATGTGTCGCAATACGTTGTTTAACTTCATTGTCATCAATTACATATTGTGTTCGTAATATTTCATGACGTTCAATCAACTTAGATAATGCACGTTGCAATTGCATAACATTAAGTTCAGAAGATAATCTCCATAAGAATGGAATGTTATACACTGTGTCTTTAGGATTGACCTTCCATAAAAGATACATACTTTTTTGAGACGCACTTAAATCATATTGATACGATTCATTTGCTTTGGGAATCACTTCATAGACATCATTTTGCAGTTCTTCAATTTGTTGTCCAAGTTGCTCTACAGTAGGCGATTTCATTAAATCACCTACTTTAAGACGTTTTTTTAACCTTTCTTCGATACGGTTTACAACTAATGTTGCTCTAAGAGAGTGTCCACCTAGTTCAAAGAAATTATCTTTAACACCTACCTGATCAACATGTAAAATCTCTTCGAAAATACGGCAAACGGTACGTTCAATATCATTACGTGGTTCTACATAATTTCTATTATTCTTTAGATTAATTTCAGGTAATGAACGCACATCTAATTTCCCATTCATCGTGATAGGTATACGATCCACCTTCATAAAATGCACAGGTACCATATATTCAGGTAATGTTTCACTTAAAATATCTTTTAATTGACCTGTTGATTTTAATTGCGATGCTTCATAATATGCCACTATTTGTTTATCTTGGTCTTGCTCTCGAACGATGACTACAGCTTTATTAATATCACGTATAGCTTCTAATGCTTTTTCAATTTCTGATAATTCTATTCTAAAACCGCGTATTTTAACTTGCTTATCGATACGACTAATATAATCAATATAGCCATCTTCTTGAAGACGAACTAAATCACCGCTTCGATAAAGCATTTCATTGTTAAAAGGTGACTGAATAAAACGTTCAGCAGTAAGTTTAGGTTGATTTAAATAACCTTTTGCTAAACCTGCACCACCAATGCACAATTCACCTGGAACACCTACGCCACAAATACGATTACCTTGCATGACATAAACTGTCGTTCCACTAATAGGTAAACCAATAGGTATACGTGAAGGCATCTCTTGTGGAATCGCAAAAGTTGTAGTAAATGTTGTATTCTCTGTCGGTCCATAACCATTGATTATTTGAGGATGACACTCACGCGAATTTAATAAGTGAACCCATTTAGCATTTAACACTTCCCCACCAATAAGCAAATAAGTTAAAGATTCTAGTGCTTCGATACGTTCGCTAGCAATTTGATTAAATAAAGATGACGTTAACCACATCGTGTTGACTTTATTTTCAGTAATAGCTTGATCTAACAATTGAGGATTTAACAACGTATCTTTAGATGTAATGACTAACCGTCCACCATTCAATAATGGACCATATATTTCAAAGGTTGCTGCATCAAAAGCTACTGTTCCTGATAATAAGACGGTTGTATTTTCGTTCAATTCGACATAATTTGGATTGTGTACTAAGCGATCAATTCCTCTATGTGGCACCAGTGTCCCTTTAGGTTTACCAGTCGTTCCTGATGTATAGATGACATAAGCGATATCTTCTGAACAATTAATGCCTCTCGGGTTATCAATATCATGTTCTCTTGAATCAACTATCAATTCTATATCCATTTGAGGTAAACCTGATTGAAATGATGTACGATATGTTACAACCGCTTTAGGTTTTGCGTCCTCAATAATATAATTCATTCTTTCTTCAGGATAATCCGGATCAATTGGTATGTAGCCTGCACCAGCTTTCAAGATCCCTAACATTCCAATAATCATTTCTAAGCTGCGTTCTGCTATTAATGCCACCATATCATTAGGTTCAATCTGATGATTTAAACGCAATCTATATGCTAAAAGATTCGCACATTGATTTAATTGATGATATGTCATCGATCGTTGTTCATATTGCAACGCAATACTATCGGGATGTTGGTGCACTTGACGTTCGAATCTTTCAACCACGGTTTTATAAGTGACCTCACTATAATTAATGTCATTGTTTTGATTATTGATGTCATTATATTTAGCTAAATCTGAGCGATCACTGAGTTTTATATCTTTAATTAATAATGATGGATTTTGTGTAATTTGCATATAAATCCCATTAATTAATTTGACTAACGTATGTACAGTTAAATCATCATAAACGTTGTCATTATAAACTATATCAAAACCATCCTGCACATGAGGATAAAACTCTAAATCCGCGAATGATGATGCTTCATTGTATAGACGATGTATATGATGACATATATGATTAAGCTCAAATTGTTCTTGTACTTTTTCAATATGAATCATCGTTTCTACATCTGTTTGTACTGCTTTAGGTTGAACAACAAAAGACGCACCACACATTTGAAGCTCTTCAAGTAGCGCGGAACACTCATCTACCATATCTTTTACGACGTCACTTTGACTAATACTTAAATTAAGTGGGGCAATGTCTGTGTTTAAAACCATCATATTCTCAGTATTTTTATTATCTATCGAAAAATGGATGCCTAACGTCACATCAGAAGATTGACTTATAAAATGATGCGCTAAGTAAATACTTACAATCCACACATCAATGTCTAAAGATGGTAGTTCTGCATGCAAAGAACACATTTTTTTCTTTTCACATGTATTCTTAACAGGTATGTAAGCGTAATTATCACCGTCTGCATTCAATACGTTGAAGTGCTTTGATGGACACACAACTTGATTTTGATCCATCTTTTGATTCATTTCTTTAATCCAATTATAAAAATCCGAGATACTATATTCACTTTTTAAAGAGTGGGTATAGGCGATATTTAATTGTTGTAAAAATGGAGTTAATTGACTTTCATTAAAAATAGTAGCATGGAAATCTAAAAGTAAGTAGGCGTCATCTAGAAATTGATATATCTTAAAATTAAACAGAGGTAATTGATTGAAATGGTAGGAATTTAAATTACGTGTAAAGAATGCTTCTAAATCTATGCTTTGCGACATTTCATTAACTTCTTTAATTTCAATAAATGGAAAAAAATCTCTTAAATTTATCTTGAGTTGATTAAAATCATCTGTCACAAACTGTGTACGCAACACAGGTTGATTTTGAACGACATCTACTAATGCATACATTAATCTATGTAACTCAATGTCGCGACTTAACTTTACCCAGTATGTCACCCTGTGTTCTGAACTTGATTGATTTAAATGTTTAAAATAAAAATATTTTTGAAAATATAGTGCTTCAATATTCATTAGAGTCCTTCTTTCATATTCATTCCCATAATAACTCATAAACAACTTACATCATATTTTCTAGCCATGATTTATATTAGTATATTCTCACTATAGAAAACAATTAGGAAAATAAAAATTAACAAAATCTTAATAAATATAGTTTTATTAAAATTACGAGCAATTTGGTATGAATTGTACATTTCTAATTTAAAAAATTATTGTGAATTTGTATTATTAAAACGACTCACTGCAATGTAAAGTGACATGCCACCTAGCAATAATAAAACAAACATATAGATCCCCATCTCCATTGAAGTTAAAAACACTCCTAATATAATTCCAAATCTTGCAAGTAATTCAGCTAGGTTAAATCCTAAAGCATGCACTGCTGAATATGTCCCTCTTTTATGAGAAGGAACCATTTTAAAACGATTTTCTTCAAGAATTGGAGAATATACCATTTCACCTATCGTCGCTATAATCATAAATATGATAAGTAACGTAAAATCATTAAGATAAGTGAGGTTCGAATATCCAATGACATAAAAAATAATTCCAATCAATAATGCTGTTTTAACATTCATTCTCATAACAATTTTTGAAATAAAATAGGTAAAAATTATAACAATGATTGTATTCGTCATTAATAGAAGTGAATACATTTTAACGCCATTGATATGTAACGAAAACAATATCATCGGATCAAACTCTCGTTTTAAACGCACTGAAATGTACGATGATGCAGATAACTCACCCATTGTTAAAATACTAAATCCTATAATTAGAAGTAGATATGTTGTATCTTTAAATGCTGGTTTATAACTTTTTAATATTTGACCCATGGAGAATTGTTTCTCATTAGCATGATGTGTGTGCGACTGAGTAACAATATTTAAATCTTTAGGCAACCATACGATAAGTGCTATAAAAACCATAATGTAAATGACAAAAGCGATGAAAAACAACATAGATTTATGTGCCCCATACATCAATCCACCTATGAGCGCACCAAAGGCTACAGCAATATTCGTCAGCCAATAACTTATCTTATAAATATATTGCTCAACTTCAGGCGTAATCGCATCCATAATAATCGTGTCCATTATAGGTTGCTGCATGCCTATTGTGATACTAAATATTGCGTAAGCGATACAAAATAAAATGATCTTAAAAGTATGTTGTGATATTGAAATCGCCATAATTACGAGCATTAAACTTAATATAAATTGATAACTAAGTGTTAACGTCTTTTTAGGTAAACGTTCAATAATATGACCTGAAATCAAAGAAATTGGAAAATTTATCATTACAAGCCCAAATAAAAAAAGCCCTGAAAAATGTTGATTGACCATATCTGTTAAATACAACGCAATAAATGGTAAAAATGCCGTGACTATAATATTTTGAAAAAAATCGCATATTAATCGGACTTTTAAAGTTGTACTTAATTGCTTCACATTCATCCTTCTTTCTCTGTTAAAACATATAATACTTTTTAAACCTTTAAAGAAAGTGATTAACCTCATATAAATTAAACGCAATTCAATTTTGCATCACATACTATATATAATCTTTTTTATATTTAAATGCAAGTTTCATATTAAATGAATTGATTAAAAAGTTCTTTCAATTTCTCGATAATCGATTTCATTTTAAATAAAAATATTTCATCAGTTTATTTAAGTGCTGGATGGAGAGGCTTGAATTTAGAAATTATGATGGAATTCATTTTTTATTTAACCACCATTAGTCCATTTGATTTTCTACTAAAAAGCTGAAGTATAAGACATATATTCATAATGCCTTCATTGTGCCACTCTTTGATAGTCGATAGCCAAATTGCTTTGTCTATTGAAATACACTCTGTTAATGCCCAGAAGTTCATCACTGTTTTTACATTATAAAAAACCTGGAACATCGATTTGTGTCCCAGGTTCATCCCATAATTCGGTCTCTCTTATACAGTTTTTTTGAATAATTAATGATTTTTTTCTTCTTTTATGAATAACGCTAAAATAAATCCAATAATGATTAATACTGTAGTAAAAATAAATGCAACATCTATACCATGTACAGTTGCTTCTTGTGTTAGTTTCATTTTTGACATTGTCGAGTGTGAAGCTGTATACTGTTTTGCCACTATTGATAGAATCGTCACACTAACCGCTGTACCCATAGCACCTGCAATGATGCGTAAGGAATTCATAATTGCTGTACCATGTGAGACATCATCTGACTCAAGTGCATTCAGTCCAACTGTATTAAGAGGCATAACTAATAATCCTAACGCAATCATTCTTATAGTGTAAACAAGAATAACAAACCAATATGGCGTTCCTGTAGTAAGGAATGAATATAAGAATGTCATACTAATGAGTAAGATAAAACCAGGTATCACAAGCACTTTAATACCATGCTTATCAAAAATTTTTCCTGTATAAACCATCGTTAATCCATTAATGACCGCGCCTGGAAGTACAACAACACCTGATAGTAATGCTGATTGACCTAAACCTGTTTGAATGTAGATAGGTATGAGTAACGCAGGACTTACCATCGTAATATATACAAGCATTGAAGAAACAGCTGAAAGTGTGAACACTTTATTTTTAAACACACGCATATTTAACAATGGATGTTTTAATTTAAGCTGACGCGTTGTAAAAATTATGATAATGGCTATACCGAGTACAAATGTCACAATGACAGGTAGAGAGGTGATACCAAACGTACTCACGCTACTAAATCCGAATAATATTAAACCAAAGCCGAAAGTAGAATAAACTACAGAAATTTTATCAAGAACAATGTCTTTTGTTTTTGTATTATTTTCTACGAAGAAGAAACCTAAAATAAAAGCTACCGCAGCAATTGCTGAAACAAAATAAAAAGGCATTCTCCAACTAAATAAATCTACGAATAATCCAGTTAACGTTGGACCAATAGCAGGTGCACTTTGTACAACCACACCTGCTAATCCCATCGCAAACCCACGTTGTTCAGCAGGAAATAACGTAAATACTGTAAACTGCATCAATGGTAAAAGGATGCCGGCACCAATCGCTTGGATAATCCGAGATATCATTAAAATAGAAAAAGTAGGTGAAAATGCCGCTACAATAGATCCTAGAAGAAAAATAGCCATTGAGAAAATATATAAATGGCGTGTCGAATATTTATCCATTAAAAAAGCAGTGAGTGGAATCATAATACCGTTAACAAGCATAAATCCGGTAATTAACCATTGTGCTGTTGTTTCTGTGATGTTCAGTCCTTTGATGATTGCTGGTAGTGCAGTGTTTAAAATAGTTTGATTGAGCATAGACACAAAAGCACTAATGAGCATTACCGTAACGATAGCATTACGTTTAGAAGTCGTCATCGAAATGTTAGACATAGAATGGTACTCCTTTCAAAATGAAGTTGTAGACACCAAACTTAAGATTGTGTGGAAGACTATTACAGAAACAAGTTGGTAGGTATAACATGAATGGTAGTCTTACTTGAACATTAACAAGAATTATTACTACATTGTGAAATATATCCTAGAAGTCTTATATAAGTACTTAACTGTATAAAATGATTAAAAATTAACAGAAGTAAAATAAAATTCGTATCGAATAGGATGAACTACACATTTCAATAGAATGAGTTAAATCTTGTTATAATCACATTTTAGTTCTATCCTCATATGTGAATACATAAAAATACCGAGACATTTGATGATGTCTCGGATATTTATCATATATCACTAGTTGATTTATCTACATGCCTTTTCAAGTCCAAACTTACTAGCGTCATCATTTACACAACACTATTTAATAACAAAACGCTTTTCGTTAAACTTAATCCTCACGTTGTTATTTATGATGTTCAACTTTATTTATATGATATAAAGCCTGAAAATTTCTCAACGACTGTTATGCCATAATCATCTTGAGGGATTACTAACTTCCTTTATTTATCCTTTTGTGCTCTATGCCACTCCTCTGCCAAGAATAATAGAGCCACAATACCTATAATAATAACGCCAATCAGTTTCATATGTATAATATCGGCTTGATACATATATATAAGACTTGCAATCACACCAACAGGCACAATAAGGCCTAAAATTTTATTTCCCGTACGCGATAAAAAGTAATGAATAGCAAGCAAAATAGCGTATATAATGACTGGTAATATGTTCTGTAGATGAATCATAAAATTATATCCCTCCATAAACATTCATTGAATTGTCTTGCGCATTTATTGTCTATCTTAACGTATTTAAAACGGTTACTCATTTTTCTTTAAATAGTGAATGAATTCTAATACTATTTGTTGTTTTGACTTTTCTTTATTTACAATCGCTATAAAATTTACTACATAATCAAATGGTTTACCTAGGGTTACTGACTCTATGAGTTCGTTATCTAAAAATGGTTCATTTTCAAGCATTAACGCTGAAACGATACCTACACCTAAACCTTCAGCAACTGTTCGCATAAGAACAATTGGATTAGTGGTTTTAAAAATAATCTTAAGTGGATGGTGCGTTTCTTCAAATTTCTTCAAGTGATGTTGGTAAAACTCACGATCATATAGTACAAAAGGATATTGTTGAATTTCTTCCAAATTAACATATTCTTTGAAAGTTAATTTAGACTTTTTAGGAACAATCAATCTAAAATGAGAGGTTAAATTAAGTGAGTGTTGTGATACTTGACTATCTTCATCCTCTCGTTCTGTAACACCTATCAGACCAATATCAATGTCACCATGATTAACCAACATTTTTATTCTATCTTTATCAGCTTCAATGACTTCAACATCAACATTAGGGTGGTTAGCTTTAAATTGAGATAAAGCTTTGGGTAGTATTTTATGAAAGAGAGTTGGAATCGTACCAACTCTAAGTGTTCCTTTAATATTTGTCTTCATCATAGCTATTTCTGATAATAGTGCATCTTTAGACTCTAGTATCTCTAATATAAACGGTATTAAACGGTTTCCTGCTTCTGTTAAAGTAGTTCCTTTTCTAGAACGCGAAAATAATTTATATCCTAATTCTTTTTCTAAATTTGTGAGAGATTGACTCATTGCAGATTGGCTAATATGTATGCTTTCACTCGCTTGAATCATTGATTCCAATTCATATAGCTTTTTTACGTATGCTAACTGTTCAAAGTTCATAATTCTCTCCTTTTATATAAGCTTTACTTATATTATATTAATCAATTCTAATTATACATTAGTATATCCGATATATATAATAGATGTTATGACAACATTAAGAACGTAGAATTTCATTATATTGAGGAGGGATAGCATGTCGAATCAATCAACGAATAACCGTTTGTGGACGAAAGACTTTATATTTATTACTTTCGTTAACTTATTCATGTATTTAATTCATTACATGTTGGTCGTAACAATCACTGAATATACTATTGATAAATATCATGCCTCTGAAAGTATAGGTGGATTAGCTGCAGGTATATTTATTATTGGTATGCTAGCTGGACGTTTAGGTTCTGGCAGAATCATAGATCACTTACAACCTAAAAAGGTCTTACTTTACGGCGTCATCTTTTCAATTATTACGATAGCATTATATTTCACTATCACAAGCCTATGGATTCTTATGTTGATTCGATTTATTCATGGCATAGCCTTTGGATTCTCATCAACGGCAACAGGAACCATTTCATCTCGAATCATCCCAGAGAATCGAAAAGGTGAAGGTATTGGTTATTATGGATTAAGTGTAACACTTGCTTCTGCTATTGGCCCTTTTATTGGATTAGTATTTAATAACCATTTAGGGTTTAAATCTATCTTTGCTATCAGTCTATTAAGTATTCTTATAGCATTTGTATTAAGTATTTTTATTAAAAGACTACCTGTACTTAATCATAATCTCGAAGCTAAAGATCAACCAAGTGGTATGCACGCTTACCTGCAAAAAGAAGCACTACCTATTTCTTTGGTAGTCATCTTAATTGGTGTCGCTTATTCTAGTGTTTTATCATTTTTATCTATTTACTCTGAAAAAATCAATCTCGTTACTACATCAAGTTTCTTCTTCATTGTCTTTGCGATTGTTACGTTTATCACACGCCCATTTACAGGTAAAATTTATGACAATTATGGTGAAAACAAAGTAATGTATCCAGTTTTACTGAGCTTTACATTTGGGCTTATTATTCTCGGTTTTACTCATACAAGCATAATTTTGCTTATTGCAGCTGCATTCATCGGCTTTGGTTATGGCACTATCGTACCTACTGCTCAAGCAATTGCAATTCAACAATCACCTGCAAATAAAATGGGCTTAGCAACGTCAACATTTTATATCTTTGCGGATTTCGGTGCGGGTATGGGGCCATTTATTTTAGGTATCATCATACCATTTATTGGTTATCGTCAATTATATATGGCAATGGGGATGCTTGTTATCATAGCACTTATTCTGTATTACTACGTTCACGGTAGAATGCACAAAAATCCATTCAACAAAAGAGAATATTGAAATTATTCCAAATAATTTTTAATTAAAACACCGTATAAATTTATTAAATAGCCACTTAGGGTTGAAAGTTAAAATCTCTAAGTGGTTATACTATTAAAATATGATAACTTCATTTTCCATTCAAATTATATTAATACCAAGTTTGTATAATAAAAAAAATATATGTTAACACTTAAATATAAGCACAGTTTTTTTGCAATACACAATATATAGTATTATCATATGATTATAAAATATTTAATAGAGGTGATATTGTTGAGTGAATTTTTAGCTGCAATAGTCGGAGGCATTTTTACTTTAGCAGGTACATTTATAGCACTTTGGTTCCAATTTAGAAAAGATGATAAAGATAAAAGAAAAGATTATCATAACGATCAAGTTAGTTCTTTAGATGTTACAGCTTATAAAGCTGCAAAAGTAAGAAATAACTACTTAAATTTCGAAACTTCTAACTTTAGTAAAGAAAATACAATGGAAATTTATCAAGATATTGAAACAGATTTTAAATCTCTTGATACCCATGTTCAAAATTTAATTTCTCTAATGAGTCATCATAGCGATCAATCGAATACAATAATACAAAAATTATTAGGTAGCTATGAACCAGTCGAAAATCAATATAACAAACTTAAAGTAGCTTATAAGATTTATCACCATCAATATAATACACCGGATTTTGATAAAAATGGCATCACTTTCTCTAAAAGAAAACTAGACATCGAAATAGATCAATTTATAGATAAATTAGAAGCATTTGCTAAAACCGAATATGCTAATCACCAACTATATAAACCAACACTAAATCCTACTGTAGATAAATCCGACGCAATTTATAAAAATAAAAAATATTAACTTCATCAAACTTTGTCATATGTGACCAACACATGAAACATTATAAGACAGAAAGCAATATTCCTTAATAATTCTTATACAAACAAATTTTCCTTTATGTTTTGAGATTATTTATCTTTTTCGATTTTATAATTTTTACAAATCTTTTAGCTATTTAACCAGAAATATATTTACAATATCTTCGTTAACGCTACATCTTACTTTTAGTATGTATACTAACATTAAAAACTAGGAGCACCATAACTAACTAGCTATGGTACTCCTAGCGACAATTTCAATATTTATGCTCTATCTTTACATATTATTCTTCAGGATATTTAGCTCTTACTTCAGAGATAACACTATCCATACTCATATTTGATTTAATTCCTACACTTGCAATAAAGCTTCCTTCAACGATTGGCGCTTCCATTTTAACAATTTTGTGGTCACCTTCGTACATTTCTAAAGCTGTGTCTAAATTCATACCTGCTGAACCGATGTCATAGAAACAAAGCGCATCATTTTCAAGTCCATTAATTACAGAGACGATTTGATCAAATGATGTACCGATTTCATCGTCACTTAAGCCACCAACGGCAATAAGGTCAACACCACCGTCAGTCATTTGATTGATTAATTGTTTAACACCTTCTGCGATTTTATGACTATGACTTACTACTACTATAGATGTCATGACTTACTCTCCTCCTATAATTGCATTAAGAATATAAACACTACTTTGTGCACCAGGATCAATATAACCTTTTGAAGCTTCGTTAAAATATGATGCACGGCCTTTAGTAGCTACCATATTTTTGGTTTCATTAGCAAATGATTGTAGTTTATCTAGATCTACTGTTTCATTTTTTTCAACAGCTTCTCTCGCACGTTCGATAACATCATACATCGTTTTTTCATTTAATTCGACTTTACCACGTTGTTGAATGCCATCAGCAAACGCTTTAAGTACCTCTTTAAGATTATCATGATCAATTTCATCATTCACTGCACTCGCCATTTTGATAAAACCAAATCCGTATAATGGTCCAGAAGCACCACCTACGTTAGACATTAATGTCATACCTGTTGATTTAAATAGCGCTTGCATACTTTGATCATCTATTTTTTCTTTTAAGTGTTCGAAACCTCTGACCATATTTACACCATGATCTCCATCACCGATAGCTCTGTCTAAATCAGTCAGTTCACTTTCTTTTTCTTTAAAAGTATTTTCTAAATCTAATAAGCGTGCTTTGATATCTGCTACATTCATTCTCTAAGTCACCTCAAAATTTAATATATATTTATTACTTATTGAATCTTAAAATTAGAAATATTTACTTGCTGTAGGTGCAGCTAAAGCTTCACTCAATTCTTCACTGAAGGGGAGTACAGTTATAGAGAAGCCTTGCATGTCTAACGCTGTCATATAGTCACCTACGAACCATTGTTTAACATCAATATCATTCTGATTGAATTGTTCATCTAGATATTTAGTAACTATATTTAATTCTGATAGTGGCGTACCACCCATACCGTTAACCATTACGATTAAAGGTTTTTTCTCAATTTCTTTGTATAATTGATCGAGTAAACGTTCAACAATCACGTTAATAGGTTGTACGTCTTCACGATGTAAACCTTTTTCACCGTGAATACCGATACCAATTTCCATTTGATTGTCTTCAATATCGAAACCGTTTTTACCAGTTGTGGGTACCATTGGAGGCGTTAATGCCATACCAATACTTTTAATATCTGGTAAAAGTGCCTCAACTTTAGATTTGATTTCATCAAGTGCAACACCTTTTTCAGCTAGGTATCCAGCATATTTATGCACAAATACTGTACCCGCTACACCACGGCGTTTTTCCGGGTCAGAAATAGCAATATCATCTCTGACAATAACACTTTCAACTTTAATATCTTCCATTTGAGCCATTTCTTGAGCCATTTCAAAGTTCATAACGTCTCCTGCATAGTTTTTAATAACAAGTAGAACGCCGTCACCATTGTCCACAGCTTTAATGGCATCTAATATTTTATCAGGTGTAGGTGAAGTGAAGATTTCTCCACATACAGCTGCATCGAGCATGCCTTCTGCTACAAATCCTGCGTGTGCAGGTTCATGTCCACTGCCGCCCCCAGAAACGAGTGCAACACCTGATTGTTTTTTATGCTTTCTAACAACAATAGTGTCAGATACAACTTCAACATCGTTGTTTGAAACTGTAATTCCATCAAGCATATCTTTTAAAATTGTGTTTTTATCTTGAATTAACTTTTTCATTCAAAGCGACTCCTTTTAGTTGAACTGACTTTTAGATAAATCATTAACAGTTAAAATTGCGTCTGCGATTTCATCAGCAGTGATTTTATCACTTAAGTTAGCAAACGTATCATTTGGTGTTAATGCACGTTCACCTACTTGAACTAATTCTTCATAACTTGTGTTTTCAATGTGAAGACCTTCTAATGTTGTTGGCATATTGATATTATCGAAGAATGTTTTGTATTTCATGAATTTTTCAGTTGGCGCATTTTCAAGTACTAATTGTACTAAAATACCGTATGCCACTTTTTCACCATGAGTTAAGTGGTGGATATCTCCTTCTAAAGCTGTGAATCCATTATGAATTGCGTGTGCACCTGCTAATCCGCCGTTTTCAAATCCTAAACCTGAAAGTAATGTATTGGCTTCAATCACAGCATCTACTTGTGGTGTCACGATATGTTTTTCTACAGAAGTATAAGCACTGTAACCATATTCAAAAATAACCTCTTCACATTTTTGAGCGATTGCTAAACTTGCTAATGTAGGTTTGCCATGGAACATGTTTTGCCCTTGTCTACGAAGTGTAGATTCAACTTCGATTAATGTTGCTAAACCATCACTCATACCTGATGCAAATAAACGTACAGGTGCTTGTGCAACAATTTCAGAATCTACGATAACTGTATCAGGGTTTTTAGGGTAGAATTCATAACCACTAAATGATCCATCTTCGTTATAAATAACAGATACTGCTGCTGTTGGTGCATCCATTGATGCTGTAGACGCAAAATCGATGACGCTTGCTTTAAGTTCAAATGCTACAGCTTTACCTGTATCTAACGCTTTACCTCCGCCTAAACCAATAACAACGTCAATGTTTTTTTCTTTATATTGTTTAACTATACGTTGAATTTCTTCTTCAGAAGATTCTCCTTTAAATACTTCATATTCAAAATCAACGTTGTTATTTGCTGAGAAACTTTCTTTTATTTTTTCTTCAGTGATATTCCAAACCACTTCATCTGCAATAATCAACGCGTGACTACCAAGACGTTCTGTTTCTTCAGCGATAGAGCTAACAATACCTTTCCCTTGTACATATCTTCCTGGTGATTGATAAATAAATTTAGACATAAGTATTCCTCCAAAACATCTTTTATATTTATATTAAAAAATAAGATTTAAAATGAAATAATGTAATCTCATTCCCCTAATCTTAATTTTTAATAAGTATGGATCATACTGTCTCTCATCTCTCAATTCCTAGTATACGCTTTCAAAAAAAATTTTAAAGGATTATCCATCGAAAATTTAATAGAATTTGATTAAATTGTTGTTAATTCTTTTGAAAAATCATTAAAACAGCGCATGGTTAGTGCATTATGACAATTTATTTAAAACTATATTTACATTTATTGAAAATATTTTTAATTATAATTTAACTGTCGATTTCAAACCCTAAATCTTCAATCATGCGATAATCTTCCTCATTCGGTTGACCGCCTGTAATTAAGTAATCTCCTACAAAAATTGAATTAGCCGCTTTCAATGCGAGTGGTTGTAATGAACGTAGATTTACCTCCCGTCCACCTGCAATTCGAATTTCTTTTGTTGGATTGATTAACCTAAACATCGCTATAATTCTTAAACATTTCATTGGTGACAATAAATCTAATCCACCAAATTTAGTTCCTTTAATAGGATGTAAAAAATTAATAGGAATGCTATCAGCATCAATGGCTCTTAAAGCAAATGCCATGTCAATAATGTCCTCATTCGACTCTCCCATACCACATATCACGCCTGAACAAGGAGAAATATTATTATCTTTCATCATTTCAACCGTATTCACTCTATCCTCATATGTATGTGTAGTTACTACTTCATCGTGATAACGCTCACTCGTATTTAAATTATGATTATAACGATCGACACCAGCAGCCTTTAATTTTTTAGCTTGTTCTTCTTTCGTTAATCCTAAGCACGCACAAATCTTTAGTTGTGGGTGTACCTTTTTAATATCTTCCACTGTTTCGCAAATATGATCGACTTCTCTGTTACTAGGACCTCTACCACTCATAACGATACAGTATGTACCGATTTGATTTTCAGTTGCCACTTGAGCGCCTTCTTTAATTTGGTCCTGTTCAACAAGTGCATAACGTTGCTTTTCTTTCATTTTTACAGATTGCCCACAGTACCCACAATCTTCTGCACAGATACCACTTTTAGCATTTAATATCATATTAAGCTTAACTTTTTTACCATAGTAATGTTTTCTCACTGTATAGGCTTCATTTAATAAATCAAATGTATCAATTTCAGCATTTTCGAAAATAGATATTGCTTCATCTTTTGTTAATGACTCTTGATTTAACACACGTTGAGCTAGGTTTAATGTCATAATCTTTAACTCCTTTTTCTTAAAAATTAGCATTTTCAAATCATTCGATTGCACATTGTAAACTTTTCTATATTATAAGTTTACATTAATCTAGATACGATTGAAAATATTTATAAAAAAAAGGATGGAACAACGCGTACATTGTTTCATCCTCGCAATGGTATAACACGGAATTAAAGTACTCCATGTAAATATAACTTTATTAATTATTAAAGTGTCTGCACACAATACAATAATTATGTGTAAAACTTTCTTTTACTAATAGAAATTTAGTATTTAATGTCAGGAATTATTTTACTTCACCCGTTTTAGGATTAAATTGTTTAATTGATGACTTTCGTAGTTCATCCTTTTCATTCTTACTTATTTCGTATTGATTATGATAAAGTGTCGATTCCCAACTTCCATACATTGGATTTGGGAAAATAATATACTTTTTGCCAAAATCTTTTGCATGCTTCTGTACGAGTTTCTCACGTTCTTTAGCAGTAGATTTTTTAGGATCTGTAAAATCTAACAAATTGTCACCAAATAACATCACTAACTTATGATTTTTTTCGACTTGTTGACGTCGCGATGCTTTACTTTTATCGTTTTTCCCTTTTAGTAAAATATGATTATCTTTCACTTGCGGTAGTCCAATATTTTTTAAATTTTCCTTTGTAGCTTTAAAATCTTTTTCCTTATCACGGTCAGAAATATAGTAAATATCGATACCTTTTTTGTCAGCATATTTTAAGAATGATTTGGCGCCATAAACAGGTTTTGCCTTCGCTGCAGCAACCCATTCATGCCATCCTTCTGGAAAAGACGTATCGTGCATAGAAGCATATCCTTGATATGGTGAATTATCAAGAACTGTTTCATCTAAGTCTAAAGCTATAGCAAGTTTTTTCTTACCTTTATCCTTTTTAATATGTTCATCTAACTGATATTTTGCAGTATTGTATCCCTGTAGATAAAGTGCCTTCGCTTCGGCAGAATTTTGATACCATGAGACAGCCATTACATTTTGTTCACCAAGGTTGGGAGCATTTTGATGTTGTGTCGTTTGATTATGGTTATCTTTAGTATGAGATTCACATGCATATGTATGAATTGGTGCTGAAATTGTAACTGTCGATGCTAATGTAGCTATTGCAATGTACTTTGATAATTTATTCATTGATTCACCTCATTAAAATAATTGAAAATTACAAATTTTAGTATATAGTAATTTTATTACAAAATGAATCATAAATTTTTTCAAAAAATTACATATCAATTAAAATATCAAAACTCATCGTAAAATTGCATATGCGTCTTCTCACATTTATAATATTCCATTCTATTTTTTAATGTTCCAGTATGTAATTCAATTTTATGCCCATCCAGATCTGTAAAATATATCGATTTTTTGTCTTTAATGTCTCTTGGTCGCCCTTTTAAAATATTTACTTGATTCTCTTTAAGCCATTGAATCCACTGTTGAAAATCTTCTTCATCTATGGAGAAAGCAATGTGCGTATAGGAATGACTTATTTCATTCCTTGGTATATTTTTTTCTTGATTCAGTGCAATCCAAGTATGACCAATAGTTAAATATGCTGTCGTTCTACCTGATACTAATAAGTCACCATGTAAAATATCTTTATAAAATTGTATAGAGGTATTTAAATCACTCACTGAAAAACAAATATGATTAACATTTGTTATTTCCATTTATACACTCCTTGTATTAGTGACATTAACATTTAATCTCATGCGTAAAAAAACCTGTAACCAAACGAATGATCACAGGATGTTCTGATATATGATTGAATAATTAATTTAAATAGTGATCCACGTGTTCAAGTCTATAGTGTGAATCTTTCGCTTTCTCATCTTCAAATTCCTTTTTAGTTAATGGAGATAAATGTTCAATCTTGTAATGTAATTTTTTCGCAAACGCTTCAACTTCATCTTGATTATCAGCTGTTACGAACATCGTTAATACATTATCATCAACAATATCTTTATGGTGTTGATAATTCAACTTATACACTTTCATCTTACTGTTCCTCCTATTATACTAATATGCCCTTTTTACTTTGAATGACCTTCAATTTAATTAGAATAATCCACTGTTAGCTTAAATTTCATGTAAGTTGTGGTTTATTGTAAGAGATGTTTCTAAATATAATAAAGAACAAGTGATTAATCAATATAATTTTACAATTATTTTGAGAATTCACTAATAATATAAAGAAGTTACTACGGTTTATTCAACTAACATACCTCTTACATTTTGATTCTAATCTACCTTCATTATTTAAAATGTGTTAAATTCACTTTAATTGAATTTTCTAAATTCTTTAAAGTTGGTTTTAACTTAAACATAAACCTTTTTTGACAAATTTCACACTATTCAAATTCAATGTTAATAAAAAGTTCATTGATTTATTAATAAAAAATTACAATTTTTTAATTAAGTTGAAAACTGCAAGGAAACGCTTACAATAAAATTGTAATTCATTCACAAGGAGTTGTTATTGATGAAAAATTTACGTAACAGAAGCTTTTTAACTTTATTAGACTTTTCACGACAAGAGGTAGAATTTTTATTAACACTCTCCGAAGATTTGAAGCGTGCCAAATATATCGGCACTGAAAAGCCTATGCTAAAAAATAAAAATATCGCGCTTCTTTTTGAAAAAGATTCCACTAGAACACGTTGCGCATTCGAAGTTGCCGCACATGATCAAGGTGCACACGTCACTTATCTTGGACCTACAGGTTCTCAAATGGGAAAAAAAGAAACTGCTAAAGATACAGCACGTGTACTTGGTGGTATGTATGATGGTATTGAGTACCGAGGTTTCTCTCAACGTACTGTAGAAACATTAGCGCAATATTCAGGTGTTCCGGTATGGAATGGATTAACCGATGAAGATCACCCTACACAAGTGCTTGCTGACTTTTTAACTGCTAAAGAAGTATTGAAAAAAGAGTATGCTGATATCAACTTTACTTATGTTGGCGATGGACGTAACAATGTTGCTAACGCATTAATGCAAGGTGCTGCCATTATGGGTATGAATTTCCATCTTGTTTGTCCTAAAGAACTCAATCCGACAGAAGAATTATTAAATCGTTGCGAACGTATTGCGACGGAAAATGGCGGTAACATTTTAATAACAGATGATATTGATAAAGGCGTGAAAGATTCTGATGTTATTTATACAGATGTTTGGGTATCAATGGGCGAACCTGATGAAGTATGGCAAGAACGCCTTAAACTTTTAAAACCATATCAAGTTAACCAAGCATTATTAGAAAAAACAGGCAATCCAAATGTTATTTTTGAACATTGTTTACCTTCTTTCCACAATGCAGAAACTAAAATTGGTCAACAAATTTATAAAAAATATGGCATTAGTGAAATGGAAGTCACTGATGATGTCTTCGAAAGCAAAGCTTCTGTAGTATTCCAAGAAGCTGAGAATAGAATGCATACAATTAAAGCGGTCATGGTAGCAACTTTAGGAGAATTCTAAATTATAGAAGGAAGTGAGTGAAATGGCTAAAATTGTAGTAGCTTTAGGTGGAAACGCTTTAGGAAAATCACCACAAGAACAACTTGAATTAGTAAAAAATACAGCTAAATCCCTAGTAGGATTAATTACTAAAGGTCACGAAATTGTGATTAGTCACGGTAATGGACCACAAGTAGGAAGTATTAACCTTGGTCTGAATTATGCAGCTGAACACGATCAAGGTCCTGCTTTTCCATTTGCTGAATGTGGCGCTATGAGTCAAGCCTACATCGGCTATCAACTTCAAGAAAGTTTACAAAATGAACTTCATTCAATGGGCATAGATAAGCAAGTTGTCACACTAGTTACCCAAGTAGAAGTTGATGAAGGCGATCCAGCTTTTAATAGTCCAAGTAAACCCATCGGTCTGTTCTACACTAAAGAAGAAGCAAATCGTATTCAACAGGAAAAAGGTTATCAATTTGTAGAAGATGCTGGTCGAGGTTACCGTCGCGTTGTACCATCACCACAACCAATATCTATTATCGAACTGGAAAGTATTAAAACTCTAGTAGAAAATGACACACTCGTCATCGCTGCAGGTGGAGGTGGTATACCAGTCATTCGCGAACAGCATGATAGCTTTAAAGGTATAGATGCCGTCATCGATAAAGACAAAACAAGTGCATTATTAGGTGCTGATATTCACTGTGATCAACTCATTATTTTAACAGCGATTGATTATGTTTATATCAACTATCATACTGACCAACAACAAGCACTTAAAACAACAAATATAGATACGCTTAAAACATATATTGAAGAAGAACAATTTGCCAAAGGCAGCATGCTACCTAAAATCGAATCTGCCATCTCCTTTATTGAAAATAATCCTAACGGTAGCGTGCTCATCACATCATTAAATCAATTAGATGCAGCACTAGAAGGTAAAATTGGCACACTCATTACAAAGTAACGTTTTAACGTATAAGTAGAAATTAATTTAATCATATTCATACAGTGCATCCTGTTATTCCACTCCTCTCCATTTCATACAGGGTGCACTTCCTTAATCAATCATGTAAAATACTAACCAAATTCAATTGATAGGCTTTTATTTTAGGTTAACTGTCGAAGGAGATGAAACCGTTGGAACAAGCGATCAATGATAATAAAAAGAAAAAACGTTTTAACTTTAGAATGCCAGGTGCATTTATGATTCTCTTTATCCTAACAGTTGTCGCAGTTATAGCAACTTGGATAATCCCCGCGGGTGCATACTCAAAACTTTCATATGAACCTTCATCCCAAGAATTAAAAATTGTCAATCCTCATCATCAGGTAAAAAAAGTTCCTGGAACACAAAAAGAGCTTGATCGATTAGGAGTTAAAATCAAAATAGAACAATTTAAATCTGGTGCAATTAATAAACCCGTTTCAATTCCTAATACTTACGAACGTCTAAAACAACATCCAGCTGGTCTTGATCAAATTACTAGTAGCATGGTTAAAGGAACCATCGAAGCCGTCGATATTATGGTCTTTATACTTGTTCTAGGTGGACTGATTGGTATTGTTCAAGCGAGCGGGTCCTTTGAATCAGGATTGTTAGCACTTACTCAAAAAACCAAAGGCCATGAATTTATGTTGATTATGTTCGTAGCGATTTTAATGATTCTGGGTGGAACACTATGTGGCATTGAAGAGGAAGCTGTAGCGTTCTATCCTGTACTCGTTCCAATATTTATTGCGCTCGGATATGATTCTATTGTCTCTGTCGGTGCAATTTTCTTAGCAAGCTCTGTGGGCAGTACATTCTCAACAATCAACCCATTCTCAGTCGTCATTGCTTCTAATGCAGCAGGAACAACTTTTACTGATGGTCTTTATTGGAGAATAGGCGCTTGTATCATCGGTGCCATATTTGTTATTAGTTATTTGTTCTGGTATTGTAAAAAAATTAAAAAAGATCCTAAATCCTCTTATTCTTATGAAGACAAAGCAGCATTTGAAAAACAATGGTCTGTGCTCCATGATGACGGTTCTTCTGAGTTTACATTACGTAAAAAGATTATTCTTACGCTTTTCGTCTTACCATTCCCTATTATGGTTTGGGGCGTCATGACACAAGGATGGTGGTTCCCAGTCATGGCATCTGCATTCTTAATCTTTACCATTATCATCATGTTCATTGCTGGAACAGGAAAATATGGGTTAGGCGAAAAAGGCACTGTAGATGCATTCGTTAATGGCGCTTCAAGTTTAGTAGGTGTATCTTTAATCATTGGTTTAGCTCGAGGAATTAATTTAGTATTGAATAAAGGAATGATTTCTGACACAATCTTGCACTTTTCATCATCTATCGTGCAACATATGAGTGGGCCTTTATTCATCATCGTGTTACTCTTTATCTTTTTCTGTTTAGGATTTATCGTGCCATCATCATCAGGATTAGCAGTACTATCTATGCCTATCTTTGCGCCATTAGCTGATACGGTAGGTATACCAAGATTTGTTATTGTTACAACATATCAATTCGGTCAGTATGCAATGTTGTTCTTAGCGCCTACTGGACTTGTAATGGCAACACTTCAAATGTTAAACATGCGTTACTCACACTGGTTACGTTTCGTATGGCCTGTTGTCGCGTTTGTTTTAATATTTGGTGGAGGCTTACTAATTACACAAGTTTTAATATACTCATAATCTTTTAAAAGTGGAAAAAGATTTACCTATTCATAGTTATATCTTTTAGAAATGACGAAAAAAGAACGCCTAGGACATTAATAGTCGTCCTAGGCGTTCTTAGCATATTAGCAGTCGATGCTTAAATAAAAAAGTTCTATATTCAAATTTTACATGCATGGGACGCTTCATTGTTGAAATAATCTAACTCATTCAATACGTACGCTCTCCCACTTCTTTATTAATCTTAACAAAAGCCGTACGAGTTTAACTATATTCTAACATTCTTTTTAAATATGTGATGATGTAAAACGGTCAATGACATCTTCTATTGCTTTATCCCAAAATGCATAATCGTGATTACCTGGCGCTTTTTTAAATTGATATGGAATACCTTTTTCATCTAAATAGTTCACAAAATCAATATTACCTTGATACAGTTCATCTTCAGTTCCACAAGTAATATATAGTTGTGGTAACGCTTGTCCATTGTCTATTGCTTGTTCAACTAAATAGTATGGATCAAAAGATGTCCCCGCGACATGTTGCGTATTACCTACAATCGCTTCTGGAGTAAAATCATACCATTGATATTGACCAAACATAGAAACATCATATGGCGCTGAAAGCATGGCGGCTTTTGAGAAACGATAACTTTGCGTTAATGCAAATTTGATTGCACCATAACCTCCCATAGAGTGACCTGCTATAAAATTATCTTCTCTCTTTTTAGACAATGGAAATATTTGATGAACATAATCATAAACTTCTAGTATATAGTCATAATAACTATGTCCATAAGCCATATTTGAATAGAAACTATGATCAGCATTAGGCATCACCACTGCTAGTTGATGGGTATTCGCATAGCGTTCTATACTCGTATATCTCATATAAGAGGAAGTATCACTTGATAAACCATGTAGCAATAACATAGTTTTTAATGGTTTCGCATTTTCATTTGTATCAAAGTAACTTTTATCTTCTGGAAGAATGACATTAATCATTTGATGCATTCCTAAAGTTTTAGATAAATAATTTAATGTAATATGAGCCATAATCTTGGCTCACTCCTCCCTGTATAAAAAATTAAATCACTTACGTAGCTGGATCTAGCTTTTTCTCTAATAAACGTAATAAAACATCTATAAGTATGACAATGATAACGATAGGTATTGCACCTGCTAGAATGAATAGTGTTCCATCAGTTGCATTTGTACCTCTAATCACAATATCACCTAATGTTGGCGCACCAATAAATGAACCTACAGCTACGACACCAATAGCTACAACAAGGGCAATCCGAATACCACCTATAATAACTGAAAGTGACAGAGGTAACTCAATCATAGTTAATACTTGGTTACGCGTCATACCCATCCCTTTTCCAGCATCTTTAATATTTGGGTCAACTTCATTAATTCCTGTATACGTATTTTTAATAATAGGAAGCAAGGCATATAAGAACACAGTAAAAATGACTGTATTCATACCGAGTCCCATACTAAGCATTAATATCGCTAACATAGCAATAACCGGAACAGTTTGAATAATATTCGCGATAGTAATAATCACACCTGATAATTTACCAAATCTTGCAATGATGATACCAAGAGGTATGCCCACTAAACATGCTAGTAAAACACCGTAAACAGACATTAACAAATGATTAACAAACAATTCCCATAGGTAGCCAAAGTTCATTTGGTAGTAGTGAACGAGTTGTTGTATTAAATTCCCTTCCATGTTTATTGACCACCTTTCTGTTTATCTTTTTTATTGTCATCGTCTTCAAAATAATGATGTTTTTTCAAGAAGTCCTCTGCAACTGTTGCAGGCTCTTTTCCTTTACCATCAGCTTGATAATTTAATTCTTGCATTTGTTCTGTTGATATCTTACCTTCTAATTTTTTAACAATCGGTTTGAGCTCTGGCTTCTCTTTTAACAATTGATCTGATGCAAGTGGACTGGCATCGTATGGTGGGAAGAATCGACGATCATCTTCCAACACTTTTAAATCGTATGCTGAAATACGCCCATCTGTAGAATAACCTACTGCTACGTCTAATTTGCCAGAACTAAGTGCATCGTAAACCAGGCCAATTTGCATGGGTCTCACAGTACCAAAGCTATAACCATATTCTTTTTTAAATGCTGGATAACCGTCACCTTTGCGGTCCATCCATGAACTATCCATACCTACTCTTAAATCTTTCGCATGTTTTTCCAAGTCTGAAACAGTTTCTAAATGATATTTTTTAGCTGTTTCTTTTGTCACTATCAATGCATACGTGTTTTCGAAACCATACGAATTGAAGAAGGTTTGATTGTATTTCTTTTTAAATCCTTCTTGTGTCGCTTTCATGGCCTTTTTAGGATCTTTAATCGGATCTTCTTTCAACGCCCCTGTTAAGTCAGTGCCTGTATAACGCGTACCTGACATATTAGCTTGGCCACTTGTGACAGCATTATGTTGAATCGTACTTGAACCTAAATTATTAATTAAGGTAGGTTTAATTTCACCTTTTGTATCATGTTCAATAAGTAATCTCAGCATGTGCGATATAATTTGTGATTCACTTGTTCCTAAACTTGTGATTCTAACATCGTCATCTGAATGACTATTTTTTAAACCGGGTAAGTTACATCCAGATAACACTGTTAGACATAATACTAAAACAATCAGATATTTTTTATAATTTTTCATATTATCCTCCTTCAATGATTATCTGGAAACTTTTAATCCTTTAGGTACAACCCATTTTTCAATCAGTGATAAAACATAATCTACAATAAGTGCAATAGCAGTGACAAGAATAGTTGCAGTAATAATCATACTCGGTTCAAATAGCGCTAATCCGTTAAAGATAAAATCACCTAAACCACCAGCACCAACATAACTTGCCAATGTTGCCCAACTAATGACATAGACCGAAGACAGTCTAATTCCACTAAGTATTAATGGTAATGCGAGTGGCAACTCAACATCTTTCATCAATTGAAAGTTAGTCATTCCCATACTACGTCCTGCTTCTCTAAGGTTGGAATCTATATTTTGAATGCCTATAATCGTATTATTTAAAATTGGTAATAATACATATAAAAATAACGCTATAATTGCAGGTGTTTTTCCTACGCCAAATAATGGAATCATTAAAGCTAATACCGCTAATGTAGGTATCGTTTGTAAAACGCCAGCTATCGTCAATGACACTTTCGAAAGCTTTTCTTTTTTAGATAATAAAATGCCTAAAGGAACCGCTACGATCATTGCAATAACCAATGCCACTATCGATATGTACAAATGTTCGAATGTCTTTGCAAATAACATACCACTATGTTCCGAAATAAACTTTATCATGGTGTCTCAACTCCTGTGGATTCGGGTTCAACAATCCCAGAATGATTATCATTGTTATCCGATTCTAACTCTCCCCAAATACTGTCATAAACAATGTCTACAAGGTTAGCTCGAGTGACAAGGCCTAATAATGTTTTATTATCACTGTCAACAACGGGTACATTACGTACATTACGTTTAAGAATTGTACGAACAGAATCTTGTAACTTACTATCAATACGTACTCTATAAATATCTCGTTGCATCGTATCTATAAGTTCTTTATGATGTCTTAATCCTTCGTTAATATCTTCAATATCTAAATAACCCAATAAATGCTCATCATTGCCGACAACAAATATCGTATCGACTCTTTTCTCTCTCATAATATTCACCGCATCATTAAGAGAACGGTCAACATGTACTGTCACGGGTTTAATCATCGCATCTTTAACTGTACGGATATTAGGTCTATCTTGAATTAAGCGATTCTGACCAATAAAGTCTCTAACGAAATCATTCGCTGGACTACGTAAAATATTATCTGGCGTGTCATATTGAACCACCTGTCCATTTGTCATAATACATATTTTATCTGCAAGTTTGATTGCTTCATCCATATCATGTGTAACAAAAATGAATGTCTTTCCTAATTGTTGTTGTAATTTTTTGACTAAGTCTTGTAATGTATCTCTTGTTATTGGATCGAGTGCACCAAACGGTTCATCCATTAAAATAATATCTTGTTCAGCTGCGAGTGCTCTTACAACACCAATACGTTGTTGTTGACCACCTGATAATTCTGAAGGATATCGATCTAAATATTCTTCTGGTAAATCTACTAAGCGTATAAGTTCTTTCGCTTTCTCATCCTTTTTCTCTTGTGACCATTTTAATAACTTTGGTACGAGAACAATATTCTCTTTCACTGTCATATGTGGCATTAAGCCGATTTGTTGTATGACATAACCGATACTGCGACGAAGCTCAACCGGATTAAGCTCTTTGATATTTTTACCGTCAATGGTAATTTCTCCCTCTGTAGATTCAATCATACGATTAATCATTCTAAGGGCAGTTGTTTTACCGCTACCACTTGTCCCAATAAATGCAATAAAGTCTCCTGATTCAATGTCTATGGTCATATTATCTACAGCTTTTTTACCACCTGCATAGACCTTTGATAAGTTTTTAATACTTAACATATGTCCATTCCTTTCTATAGGTAATTCAATTTGTTAAAAAATAAGGACTCATTGTGATGTTATACAAAGTAATCTAAGTAAGAACAAGGCACAAAAGAGTCCTTAAATCATATTCATCTAAATTCTAAGTTGTATTACTCTTTGCTTTTTGGCTTTTTCTTGATGCCAATACGATGACCTATATATTGAGATGTCATCTCCACATTCTCAATATTATAATAGTGTTCAATGTTATTCAAAATGTCGTTCGGAAAGGCTGAAGGTCTTCCTGAAGTCGTATCAATGCCCATCAGCATCACTTCATATGTTGCACATAAATCATCATCTGCATTAAACATTTCCATTAGGACATGTAATCGTTTGCTATCATAATCGTGAAGATGTACTTTAACAATGACATCTTCATTTTCTTTCATTTCATTAAGAAACATGACATGATTTTCTAAGGTGAATACGGTATATTGATAAGATTGAATGGCATTAATAGTTAAGCCTAAATGACCTAACCAATCATCTGTTGTATCACTGAAAATTCGGTTATACATTGCATCATTTAGGTGCCCGTTATGATCTACCCAATCACGAGGCACTTTTGTGTGAAACACATACTGTTGATTCATCATTGTAATTCCGCTCCGTTAGACTTTTTCATCGCTTTACTATCACTTGGCCAATATTGTTCTGCTAATTCTTTCACTTTAATTAGAAATTCGTTTCTTTTTTGATCAAGTTCAGACATTGTATATCCTTGAGAAGATGCTTCACTACCACTTACTACTTTATGATATAAGTCATCTGTCAGTTCAGGCGCGATGAGTTTTGTCCAAGGTTTTTTTAAAGCTGGCCCAAATTGTTTTAACATATGACGCATACCACCTTCACCACCTGCCAAGTGGAACGTCATAAATGGACCATATTGTGCATAACGTAAACCTGCTGCATGGGTAAACGCCTTATCAACTTCCTCTGTTGTTGCAATACCATCATTAACTATGTGCAATGATTCACGCCATAATGCTTCCATAAGACGATCTGCAATATGTCCTTCTATTTCATGACGCACATGTAAAACATCCATACCAATACTTTCATAAATCTGTTCGGCTTTAACTGTTGTTTCTTCAGATGTTTGCTTACCTGGCACAATTTCGACTAATGGCAAAATATATACCGGGTGAAATGGATGGGCAACAACTAATCGTTCAGGATGTGATAAGTTAGCTTGTAATTCTGAAGGCATAATTCCTGATGTACTTGAACCAATTGTTGCTTCAGGTTTCGCATAAAAATCAATCTCTTTTAATACAGCATCTTTAATTTCTTCTACTTCTGGTACATTTTCTTGAATATGATCCGCATCTTTGACCGCTTCTTCTAAATGTGGTGTAAATGTTAGGTTTTGAATTGATGCATTTTCAGCAAGGCCCATTTGCTCTGCGTAAGGCCAATTTTGTTTAACTTGTGTCAACATGCGTTCATATGCACCTTCACTTGGATCAGTAGCAATCACTTCATGACCATGCGCAAGCATTCTAGTAATCCATCCACTACCAATTACACCTGTTCCAACAACTGCGAATTTCATTATTTGTCTCCTTTACCATGAGGATTTCTAAGATTAAATTTTTCTCTTGCTTCAGCAGGTGTAAGTGGCTCAATATCTAGTTCTGCTAAAATTCTTTTTGCCTCTTCTACCAATGCTTCATTCGTTGCTTTTACACCTTTTCTTAAATAAATATTATCTTCCAATCCAACACGAACATTTCCTCCACGTTGCGCAACTTCTCTTACAGTTGGCAGTTGCATCTTACCAATGCCAAATGCTGACCAATGTGCATTTTCTGGTATACGTGATTTAAGATATTCTATTGTTTCAGGATCATTCTCTGCACCCCAAGGAATACCTAAACAAAATTGGAACATAGGGTCTCCATCAATTAATCCTTCTTCTATCATTTGTTTGGCAAAACTCACATGACCTGTATCAAAACATTCAAGCTCAGGTTTGACTCCTGCATCTTTAACCATTTGTGCTTGTTTACGTAACCACGATGCAGGGCTTAAGTATATTGCATCTCCCATGTTGACACTGCCACAATCTAATGTACACATTTCTGGTAATAAGTCACCAATAGGTTTAAAACGTTCTTCTGGTGTTTGAATCCAAGTTCCTTCTCCACCTGTCTCTGGATGTTCTAGACTTGGAATGAAATCTCCACCGCCACCAGATGTCACATTAATGACGATATCTTCATCAGCTTCTCTAATTAATCTAACTGTTTCAGCATACAGTTCTGGATCATGACTTACTCCTCCAGTTTCAGGATCTCTTACATGAATATGTGCGACAGTTGCTCCTGCTCGTGCACATTTAATTGCTGAATCTGCAAGTTCTTGTGGTGTAACTGGTACGTTCTCATTTTTTTGTATTGTATCTCCAGCGCCAGTAATAGCTGCTGTTAAAACAACTTTTTGCATCATTAACACCTCTAAAAGTTTTATTTTTTTATGACATTGATTACTATACCAACTAGTCGGTTTAGTTTCAACTGACTTTACACAAAAAAGAACAGAGCGATGTACGATACATCACCCTGCTCTATGGATATAGCTTATTTAATTTTTTTCTATTTGCATCTTTAAACGTTCAATAACTTTCTCTCTCATTTCTTCATCTATAGCACTAATTCCGAATATTTCCGACAACCATAAACCATCGACAGCTAAACGAATAATGGTTGCATCTACCTCATCTAACCCGTCGTGGGTAATTTGATATTGCCATTCTTGATATGAGGTCTTTAATGGTGATAATAAACTTCTATTAGTCCCTTGCGCCGCTAACATTCCAGAAGTAATAGGCGCATTATCCGTACGATGTGCTCTTGTCGCTTCTATAAATGCGTTGAGCCATTGCCCTTTTTTGTTCTTTTCATTACCGATGTGTTGGTTCACGTTATCTCTGTACAAATTATTGGCATAGTTAACCAGCTCTTTGATGAGTTCATCTTTACTTTTAAAATGATAAAATAAACCACCTTTACTTATTCCAGCCCTTTGAGCTACAGCATCCAACGTGAGATAATCAGCACCTTTTTCATTAATAATAGCTGCGGCCGATTCTAATATTAATTGTCTTTTGGAAATTCTAGGCATTTCGTCACCTTCTTTATCGAATTCTAAATAATATATAATTGTAATTATTTAACACTTTTTCAACACCCATACTTATCGAGTGTATTTATTTTATAAACAACTTTTCTTAAATTCAACTTTATTAACATGAATTGTATTTATTAATAACGATTTACTTATTACTATATGTCACAAACATATAAAAAGTAAACTTATCATATAATATATGTTCCTCTGTCAACGTCGGTTAACTATGAAAAAATATTAAGTAGCTCTATTCCGTGCTTAATAATTTTTTATTCACTTTTAAAAATCCAAGAAAAGAGAGAGCGAATTCGCCCTCTCTTTTTTGTGGAGTAGTACTATTAAATATTATCTCACTAACAATTAATATACTTATTAATAAAATGATGTATTTAAAAACTATAATAATCTTGAAATATAATAATTAAGAAATTCGCAGTTATATCATTTATTACCTCAACCTTATTGTACGTGGGACGATTTTTTAGCAGTCATAAAGTATACAATAATACCAATAATGAAACCAAAAAATGCTGGAACAATCCATCCCATACCAATGTTAAAGAATGGGAGATAATTTTCTCCAAATCCAATGATTGTTTGTGCAAATTTTGTATTAACAAAGAACTCTGGACTTGCTTTCACACCATCTACAAATGCCGCCACCATTGTAAATAATGTTGTAAATCGATAGACAATCTTAGAATGTTTAAATAATGGACTAAGTAACGCTAATAAAATTAAAGTAATCGCTAAAGGATAAATGAACATCAATACTGGTGTTGAATACATAATAATTTTTGTTAAACCTACATTAGCAAATATACAAGCTAATATACTCACCCCAGTAGCTAACCAAAGATAGTTAGATTTAGGGAATAACTCTGTAAATGTTTCCGAAAAGGCTGTGATCAATCCTATTGCTGTTTTCAGACATGCCACAATGATGATTAGTGACAAAATAATAATTCCATAATCCCCTAAATAATGTTGTGCAATCTGAGCAAGCGCAATACCACCATTTTCACTTACTTTAAAACGACCTAAACTCATCGTACCCATTAAAGCTAATAAAGTATAAATAACGCCCATAGCTATAATACTAATCGTACCTGATTTTAAAGTTTCTTTAGCGATTGTATTCGGATTAGTAATCCCCAACTTTTTAATTGTAGTAACAATGATAATACCAAATGCTAATGATGCCAAAGCGTCTAATGTATTATATCCATCGATAAACCCTTTGAGTAACACGCTATTGCTATAATCAGCACTTACTGGCGCATGACTAATTCCACCCATAGGACGGATAAATGCAAGCACAACAACAATTCCAAGCAAGATGAGAAAGACCGGATTTAGGAATTTTCCAATATAGTCTAATATTTTAGAAGGTTTACGCGAAAATAACCACGCTACTCCGAAGAATAAAATACTAAAAATAGGCAACAACGCTTGGGCCGTACCAGATGAAATAAATGGTGAAAATGCTATTTCAAATGACGTCGTCGCAAGTCTTGGCAACGCAAAAAACGGACCTATAACAAGATATAAGCCAATTGTGAACAAATAACCATATATTTTACTTATCCTTGAGGAAATTTCAAAGACCCCGTTTGTTTTAGATACACCTATCGCTATAATTCCTAAGAAAGGTAGTCCGATAGCCGTGATAAGAAATCCTAAATTGGCGGTCCATACATTTGACCCCGCAGTTTGACCTAAGTGAATTGGAAAAATGAGATTTCCAGCACCAAAAAATAGACCAAACAGCATTGAGCCGATAAATAGATTCTCTTTTAATGTTAGTTTATTTTTCATCATTAATTATGTATCTCCTAATAATATGTATTATTAGCTATTATACATGATTTTAACCGTCTGCGTGGCACGAAGTTATATTTATATATATGTTGTATTATTACATCTTAATCTCATCGCTTTTCATTTTATAACACGATTCAAACTATAAATAATGAAAAATTTTTAATATTGCTATACATTGTTGTTTTTTATAAGAAATGTTAAGTCAATATTTATTTTTTATTAAAAATTCATTTATTTTGGAATATAATTTTTAATAAATAAAAGTTTTTGATAATATTAAGTGTACAAGGATTTTTATTTTTTATTAAAAAGTGAAAATCATTACTAAAAATGAGGAGGACTGTGAAATGACTGTATTGAGTGAGCAAGACAAAATAAGATTATTAGCTGATATCGTCAAGATTCAAACTGAGAATGATCATGAAATTGAAGTATGTGAGTACTTAAAAGACCTGTTAAGTCAATATGATATTGATTCTAAGATTGTTAAAGTTAATGATTCACGCGCTAATTTAGTTGCTGAAATTGGTAGTGGCGCTCCAGTCTTAGCAATCAGTGGACACATGGATGTTGTAGATGCTGGTGACCATGATGATTGGACTTTTCCTCCATTTGAACTCACAGATAAGGATGGCAAGTTATTCGGCAGAGGTACCACTGACATGAAAGGTGGTCTTATGGCGATGGTCATCGCGATGATTGAATTGAAACAATCAAACGCATTAAAGCAAGGTACGATACGTTTATTAGCTACTACAGGAGAAGAGACGGAACAATATGGTGCACAATTACTTGCTGATGAAGGTTACTTAGATGATGTGAGTGGTTTAATTATTGGCGAACCAACTAGTAATATCGCTTACTATGCTCATAAAGGTTCTATGAGCTGTGTAGTCACAGCGAAAGGTAAGGCTGCACATAGTTCTATGCCACACCTAGGTACAAATGCTGTTGATATTTTAGTTGATTTTGTAAATGAAATGAAACAAGAATATAAAAATATTAAAGAGCATGATAAAGTACATGAGCTAGACGCTGTTCCAATGATTGAGAAGCATCTCCATAGAAAAATTGGTGAAGAAGAATCACATATCTACTCTGGATTTGTAATGTTAAACTCTGTTTTCAATGGTGGTAAACAAGTTAATTCTGTTCCTCATAAAGCGACAGCTAAATATAATGTAAGAACTGTTCCAGAGTATGACAGTACTTTCGTGAAGGATTTATTTGAAAAAGTCATTCGTCATGTGGGTGAAAATTATTTAACTGTAGATATACCTAGCAGTCATGATCCAGTGGCAAGTGATCGTGATAATCCTCTTATTCAAAATATTACACGTATTGCACCGAATTATGTACATGAAGACATTGTTGTGAGTGCATTGATTGGTACAACTGATGCATCTAGTTTCCTAGGAACAAATGAAAATAACGTAGATTTTGCTGTCTTTGGACCTGGTGAATCTATTATGGCGCATCAAGTTGATGAATTTATTAGAAAAGATATGTATTTAAGTTACATTGATGTTTATAAAGATGTATTTAAAGCATATCTAGAAAAATAAACTATTTAAACTTATGAATCATATTTTTATTAAATAAAGTTAATTGAGATATATTTTAAACTCAGTTTATCGACTGATTAAACGTAAAGAAGCCTGAGACAACGATTGATGTCTCAGGCTATTACTATATTTATCTTTCTATAATGTTACAGGTATTTTGCCATTAAAATTAACATAGCGATAAGCTTCTTTAACCGCTTCATCGTCAGGCGGTTCAACATTTTCGAGTTGATAAGGAATGCCTAAATTTTTCCACTTATGCACACCGAGTTGATGATATGGTAAGATTTCAAACTTTTCAACGTTATCTAAAGAATTAATAAATTCTCCTAGTTTTATCAAATCTTCTTTATCATCCGAAATACCAGGTACTAAAACATGTCTAATCCAAACAGGTTGTTTCATATCAGATAATTTACGTGCAAACTTTAAAATATGTGTGTTAGGTTTGCCTGTTAATTTGATGTGCTTATCATTATCAATATGTTTAATATCTAATAAGATTAAATCTGTATGCTTTTGCAACTCATCAAAATGACGATTAAATGCTGGTGTATCATTTACACAGCCCGCAGAAGTATCAATGCATGTGTGAACACCATTTGCTTTTAATTCTTTGAATAATTGCTCCAAGAAAGGCATTTGTAGTAATGGTTCGCCACCACTGACTGTTACCCCACCGCCTGAAGCTTCAAAGTAAGGTTGGTACGGCAAGATTTCATTTACCATTTCATCAACCGTCACTTCTCTTGATGGTTCGTTAATCTTCCAAGTGTCTGGATTATGACAATATAAACATCTTAACAAACAACCTTGAGTAAATAATATATATCTAAGTCCTGGCCCGTCGACAGTGCCCATACTTTCAACGGAGTGTAAGTGTCCTTTAAGCATTTTGCTCCCACCTTAAATTTATTACATAGATTCGTGGAATGTACGTGAAATAACATCTAATTGTTGTTCACGTGTTAATTTAATGAAGTTTACAGCGTATCCAGATACACGAATCGTTAATTGTGGATACTCTTCTGGGTGTTCCATTGCATCAATTAATGTTTCTCTATTAAACACGTTAATATTGAGGTGATGACCATGTTGCATTGCATAACCATCTAACATACTAGTTAAGTTTTTATTTTGATCTGCTTCTTCTTTACCTAGTGATTTCGGTACGATACTAAATGTATTTGAGATACCATCTTTACAGCAATCATAAGGTATTTTAGCTACAGAACTTAGTGAAGATAATGCACCTTTTTGGTCACGACCATGCATTGGGTTTGCACCAGGCGCAAATGGTTCGCCAGCTTTACGTCCATCTGGTGTGTTACCAGTTTTCTTACCATAAACAACGTTTGAAGTAATTGTTAATACACTCATTGTGTGTTCAGAATTACGGTATGTTTTATGGCTACGTAATTTAGTCATGAAACGTTCAACTAAATCTACTGCAATTTCATCAACACGACTGTCATTATTACCATATTTAGGGAAGTCGCCTTCGATTTCAAAGTCAGTTACAAGACCTTCTTCGTTACGGATAGGTTTAACTTGTGCATATTTAATCGCTGATAAAGAGTCAGCTGCCACAGACAATCCAGCGATACCAGTTGCCATTGTGCGAATAATTTCTGTATCATGTAAAGCCATTTCAAGACGTTCATAGCTGTATTTATCATGCATATAGTGAATGATATTTAATGAGTTGATGTATACGCCAGCTAACCAGTCCATCATTTTTTCATATCTTTCGAAAACTTCATCATAATCTAGTACGTCTGATTTAATACCTTCATAACTTGGTCCAACTTGTTTGCCAGATTTTTCATCTTTACCACCATTGATAGCGTAAAGTAATGCTTTAGCTAAGTTAGCACGTGCACCGAAGAATTGCATTTGTTTACCAATCTTCATGGCAGATACACAGCAAGCGATACCATAATCATCGCCATAGCTTTCACGCATTAAGTCATCATTTTCATATTGGATTGAGCTCGTTTTAATACTCATTTTAGCACAATAGATTTTGAAGTTTTCAGGTAAGCGTGTAGACCATAATACTGTTAAGTTTGGTTCTGGTGCTGGACCTAAATTATCTAATGAGTGTAAGAAACGGAATGAGTTTTTAGTTACCATTGGACGGCCGTCAATACCTACACCACCGATAGATTCAGTTACCCAAGTTGGATCTCCAGAGAATAATTCATTATATTCAGGCGTACGTGCGAATTTAACGATACGTAATTTCATAATGAAGTGGTCAATGATTTCTTGAACTTCTTGTTCAGTGATGTCACCATTTTGTAAATCACGTTCAGCATAAATATCTAAGAATGTTGAAGTACGTCCTAAACTCATTGCTGCACCATTTTGTTCTTTAATAGCAGCTAAATATGCTAAGTATAACCATTGCACAGCTTCTTTGAAGTTAGTAGCAGGACGGCTAATATCAAATCCATATTTTTGTCCTAATTCTTTTAAATCTTGAAGTGAGCGATATTGTTCTGATAATTCTTCACGTAAACGAATCACATCTTCAGACATTTCAGTGGACATTGTGTTAAAGTCTTTAAGTTTTTGTTCCATTAAGAAGTCTACACCGTATAAAGCAACACGACGATAGTCTCCGATAATACGTCCACGTCCGTAAGCATCTGGTAAACCAGTAATAATACCAGCTTTACGACAATTTAACATTTCTCTTGAATATGCATCGAATACACCTTGGTTATGTGTTTTACGATATTCAGTGAAGATTTTTTCTGTTTCTGGGTCTAATTCGTAACCATACGCTTCACATGCTGCTTTTGCCATACGAATACCACCGAATGGTTGCATAGAACGTTTGAATGGTTTTTCAGTTTGAACACCAACAACTTTTTCTAAATCTTTGTCTAAGTAACCAGCGTCATGAGAAGTGATTGTCGATGCCACTTTAGTATCCATATCCCACATGCCACCGCGCTCACGTTCTTCTTTTGATAATTGCATTACTTGATCCCATAAAGTTTCAGTTGCTTTTGTAGGACCTTCTAAAAATTCATCGTCACCTTCATATAATGAATAGTTCAATTGTATGAATTCTCTCACGTCTATATTTTTATTCCAACGACCTGTTTTAAATCCTTGCCAAGCATTAGTATGATTATTTGTTTCTAACATACTCTCCGCCTCCATTTCGTATTGTTAACGTTTTCAACGGTAGTATACCACGAAACATGTGATTAATTTCACATAATTTATGGCATATTTTCTACTAAAGTTTGTATAAATTACGAACCTGTGACAGAAGTTATAACAGTTTGTGAATAAATTATCCTGTTACATAACAGTTTTCTGAAAAATTTCTTCTATTATTAAACCTGATAGTATGAAAAATTCACTATATAATAATGACAAGTAAAACAAAACCTGAGACAACAATTGTCTCAGGCATAGTTTGTCTATCATTAAATTAGAAACTGGCTTAGTCTTTTTATCTCTGTTACTAATAAGGCTAAATTGAGAAACATATCCATATCATAGATATTATAAATGTGCGTTTGGGAGTCCTAACACATAAATTTTATAGACATTTCAACTTAGAGCTCATAAGCCATATGGGGATTATATTCAAAATAAATTCTACTCTATCTCATTTTCCACGCTCTTAATTTACCTCTTTATTATTAACTTCTTTCTTTTTAAAAAGCCATAAAACTAGAATTAAAAAGATATGAATGTAAAAGTTTCTTCTATTGTAATCAAAAAGCGTGAATATTCAATTGCAATAAAAGTTTGATACAATTTCATTTCTTTCGTTTTAACAAAGTAAATAAATCGATTTTTTACATGTGTGGGAGTGTAACCTCAGACAAACTGGAGGCTCCCTTAAAATTTATCATTATTTTTATGTAGTTTTGCTATGAGGCTTTTGAAACACTTTGTCTTTGTCTAATTTTACTTAGTGTCATTGCAATAGTAACCAATAAAGCGCATAAAATATACATCCATTTAAATCCTACCGTATCTGATATTGGCCCCATTAGCACACCTCCTAGTGAAATCCCTAAATCTGCACATGCTATAAACAATCCTAATAACATATTACGTCCTATCTTTGGTAAGACAAAACTTAAATACGTTGTCAATGTAGGATAAACGAGCGCTTGTGTTATTCCGATAAAGATTGCACTTATATATACAAATATACTCACTATATGTGGTCCAAAAGCTACAATGACTGAAGCAACCATCAGTAACGTTAAGACAATCATCATAAAACGGTGATGCCATAAACCATCAGATGGTACATACTTACGTAAATAAAATCTAGCTATCACTACTGTAATGGCTTGAATTGTGAGGAAAATACCTGCATTCGCGAAACCTTCCCTAACCGTATATAATGGTATAAAAGTACTCATCGCACCAAACACGATAGATGACAAGATCATAATCATACCACTGCAGAAGAGTGCTTTATTTTTAAAAAATTGGACATATACAGTCATTGCATTAAAAGGCAAGACTTCGTCTTTTGGTGATACCTCTTTTTGTGTATTTGCAAAAGTAGTTCTATAACCAAATAAGGTTGTTGTTACTGCAATAAAAATCATAACAATAGCAAATATGGACATATTTTCCACGTGCCAAATCCCAACTGCAATTAATGGTCCTAATAAATTGGGAATCGTTGAAAATAATGAATAGAGAGATACACCTTCTGAACGATATTTCTCAGGTAAAGCATCTATAATACCCAATTGTAAAGACATTGAGAAGAATGCCGTACACACACCTTGCATGATACGTGCAATCAAATAACCTTCAAGTCCTGTAAACCCATATAATACCAGTGCCATAGCATTAATCAATAATATAATACGCAATACTTTAATCGGACCAATACGTGCAATAATTTGACCAGCCCAGGGGCGAAATAGCATTGCCGTTAGCATATAAGCTCCCATTACAATTCCAATTACAGTATTCGTCGCCCCCAAGTCATGTCCTCTTAGAGGTATGAAAACATTGAGTATGGCATTCGCACTAAAAAACATCAATGTTAAAATATATAATCTTAAAAAAGGCCAAGACATGGCACCTTTCATATTGTCACTCCTTAGATTGATAGTTGTTTATCAATCAGTTCTCTTGTATAACCATTTTGTTGCCTATGCAATTCACTTATAGATGTCCTAGCTTCGATACAACCATTTTTAAAAATAAGCAAGTCATCACATATATATGTCGCAGCTTGTATATCATGAGTAATAAAGATATAACTCAGCTGGTGTGAGTGACGTAACCTTTTCAATAAATCTAATATTTGTGTTTGCATAGACATATCTAATGAACTAATCGCCTCATCAAATAATATATAATCTGGTTGCATACATATCGCACGTGCAATAGCTACACGCTGTGCTTCTCCACCTGAAAGCATATGTGGATAACAATACAAACAATCAGATTTTAACCCTACTTCACGTAGTAACACTGTTACATACTCTTCCATATTCTCCTTCGATGTACATCGACATTGATTCATTACTTCAAACAAAATATCTTTGACAGTATGAAAAGGATGCAAAGAAGAAGTATAGTCTTGAAAAACCGCAGCAATTCGATGACGTCTCACTTTTTTTAAATGAACAGGCTGACCGTCCAAAGTCACTTGTCCTTGATCTGGTTTTTCTAGTCCTAAAATCATACGACTCAACGTAGACTTTCCACTTCCACTTTCACCAATAATTGCTACTGATGCACCAGTGGGACAATCAAATGACACGCCTTTAACTACAAGAATACGTTTATCACGAAACATTGATTTTTTTCCATAAAATTTAATAACATTTTGAACCTTAAGCATTGAAATCACCCCTCAGCACAAACTGAAAATAATCATAAATTGTCTTTTTAGTTGATAATAAATAAGCTGTATAGTGATGACGAGGTTGTTGTAATACCATATTTGTTCGACCTTCTTCTATCACACGACCTTCTCTCATAACTACAACACGGTCTGCAATTTTATTAATCACTGTGAGGTCATGAGATATAAAAATCATGGCGCAATCAAAATGATGTTTTATATCTTTAAAAGCATTGATAACTTCATATTGTGTGATGGTATCTAATGCTGTGGTCGGCTCATCAGCAATGATCAATTTAGGTTTCAATGCTAATGCTAGTGCAATCATCATACGTTGAAGCATCCCACCTGACAACATGTAGGGATATGCTTTTAATAATGACTGAGGATCTTTCAACTTCATATACGTCATATAATGAATAAGTTCTTGTTTTATTTGTTGCTTTGATAATGTCGTATGTGCACGCAAAGTTTCAATCATTTGCTTTCCCACTTTAGTTGAAGGATCAAATGCCCGTGTTCCTTGTTGCATAATCATCGCAATATCTTTACCACGAATTTTGCGTAGTTGCTTTTCAGTTATTGTATTTAAATTTTGATGTTCAAAAAAGATATCTCCGCTTACAGATAAACGTTGAGCGTTTAAACCTATTAATGCCTTACAAGTAATCGATTTTCCGCTTCCACTTTCTCCAATAATACCTAATGTTTCTCCACATTGAACTGTGAAATTCACGTTATCAACGAGCGTCTCATCTGACCATGTGTCCTTAATTCCTAAATGTGCTACTTTAAGCAGTGTCACGTGCTTTCACACCTTTCTTCAGAGCCAGTCGTTTTTCTTTAGCGGACATACGAGGATCAATCGCCATTTGTAAAGCATCTGATAAAAAGTTAAACGCCATCACAATTATGACGATAGCCACACCTGTTGTCATCATCATTCCAGGATGTGTGAACATTACTTTTCGTGCTTCATTAAGCATCATCCCCCATTCGGCTGTAGGTGCCTTAACACCTAATCCAAGGAATGAGAATCCTGACATTTGTAATATCATTGAACACATCGAACTACTAGCAATAATCGCTATGTCAGTAAAGGTTAGTGGCAAAATATGTTTGCGAATGATTGTTAAATCATTCATACCAATTACTTTGGCAAATTTTACATGATCAGCTTCAATATATTGCATTACACTGGTTCGAATCACGCGACAAAACCACGCCCATCGAGTCAATATAAATGCAATAATAATATTTTCTACACCCATGCCAAACAACGTAATCAATGCCAATGTGACCACATAGCTTGGAAAAGCTAACATCACATCGCATATACGCATAATTATTGCATCGATATAACCTGGGAAATAACCTGAAATAAACCCAAGTATCGCTCCTATCACAACGGAAATAATCAATGCGACAAATACATATAACAAACTAGGTCTTATGGCGTATATTATCCGTGTTAATACATCTCGACCTAAATGGTCTGTTCCCAACCAGTGAGACCAACTTATACCAGCAAATTTATTTGCTGTATCAATGTGATTCGGTTCATAGAATGTAATTAAAGGAGCTAAAACTCCAAGCACTACGTAGATTGTAATAATAGCTATAGCAAATATGGCACCTCTATCTTGAAATAGACGACGTAACACAATCATTTCATTGCCTCCCTTAAACGCGGATTTAATATTGCATTAATGATGTCTGCAAGTGTATTAAAAAGAATAAACAACACCGCGACAATGAGCACGTATGCTTGAATTACTGGAAAATCATGTTCAGTAATCGCTTTAATACTTAATGGTCCTAAACCCGGCCACGCAAATACATTTTCAATAACGACTAGACCTCCCATAATCATTGGTATCGACATACAAAAAATAGATATGGCTACCTGTAATGCATTACGTAATACATGCAGCAACATTGTCAGACGAGGTACACCACTAGCTTTTAAATACAAAACATAATCTTCATTTAATTGTTCAAGCATAGATCGTCGGACATTTCTAAAATAAATTCCTGCATAGGTAATCGTAATAACAAAGACTGGAAGAATATAACTTTCTGGACCAGTGAGTCCTGAGGTTGGTAATAAATTGAGTTTTACAGATACATAAATAATTAATATTGAAGCTACCCAATATGAGGGTAGAGCTGTTAGTAGAAAAGCTATTGAACGTATAGCACGATCTGGAAATCTACCACTAGTCAAAGCACTCACTATGCCTAGTACAACAGACGTTATCATCACCACAACACTGGAAATCAAAGTGAGTTTTAATGTATTCATAAACGCTGGCCCCATACGCTCAGATACTGGATCCCCTGTGATATAACTCGTTCCAAATTTAAACTGCAAGGCATCAACAAGCCAATTTTTATATTGCGTGAATATCGGTTGATTTAATCCATATTTTTCTTTAGTTTCAGCTATTAAATCTTGCGTTATATTAGGCGTTCCTTGGGCATGTAAAATTGTTACGGCTGGATCTTCGTTCGTGAGATAGGTCATCATGAAAGTCATAAAAGTCACTACAATCAATAATGGAATCATGAGCGTAAGACGTTTCATAATAAATTTAACCATGACGACGCTCCTTTATTTATATTGCATTTCATTAAATGGAAGCTCATATTGTGATTGTGTAAAGGATAATTTTTGTAAATCTTTAGGTGCAACAACAGTCATTCTCCCGTGAGTAATTGGAATAAAGACACCTTCATCGTCAACTTGTTTCAAAATTTGCTGATACGCTTTTGAACGTGCCTTTGCATCTTGAATTTTGAACGCCTCATCAATATCTTTGTACAGTTGTGACTTATTCTTAATACCTAATGTTGCACTTTCATATCCCGTTTTCGTCTTAAATGCTGCTAATGTACTCTGAGGATCATATAATAGCCCCCATGTTTGATTAAACATTAGATCGTAATCACCAGAACTACGACGTTCAGCTACTTTATCTGACGTTTCTCCGTTTATATCTAGTTGTACACCTAACTTCTTAAATTCTGCCTCTAAGAATTCAGCTTGTTCTTTTTGACTGGAAGAGCCTTTGTCATAATACAACTTAAGATTCAAATCTTTGCCCTCTTTTTGACGAACTTGTCGATCTTTTGAAAGCACCCATCCGGCCTTATCTAATAACGCTTGTGCTTTTTTCTTATCATATGTTCTTGTTGGTAAATTAAAGTTTATATCTGTCACATTTTTAGCAAATAGTTGTGTGGCTGGCTTTTCTTGCTTGTTTAAAATATCTTGAGCTATTTTATCTCTATTTACCATGTGACCTAATGCTTGTCTGACTGCTTTATCACTGACTGCACTATCTTTCTTACCAGAATTAACAACAAGCATTTTTGTATTCATGGCTTGGCTACGTTTTACTTGATAGCTTCCGGTTTCTTTTAATTGTTTTAAACTATCTTTATCTAAGCTGTCTGTACCTCTATCATCTGTATAAGCAAAGTTGGTTTCTCCTTTTTTCATTGATAAAAATGCTGTTTCTCCAGCAGGTTTAACTTTTGCTTCTACTTTATTTAACTTTGCCTTTTCTCCCCAATATTGATTATTTTTATTAAATTCTGCAGATATATCTTTTTTGTGTTCACCCATTTTAAATGGTCCTGTACCGTCAAATGATTTCACACCATCTTTGGTTGTACCGTGTTTAAAATCTTTAGGCGATACAAAAACGTATGGTCGTGGCATAGCTAGTTCTGCTAACGCAGGTTGATAAGCTTCCTTCAAATGTAGTTGTACCGTATACTTATCCTTAACTTTGACATCATCAATCAGTGTTGAAAGTTTTAACCATGAATGTAGTTTCTTATTTTGTTGTACTGCATCGATGTTTTTCTTCACTGCGTCTGCATCAAATTTCGTACCATCATGAAAAGATACATCGTCCCTTAAATAAAACGTATATGTTTTACCATCAGGTGAAATGTCCCATTTTTTCGCTAATAATGGCTTAATACCATCCTTGGTATTGCGAACTAACGGCTCATAAATCATACTCTCTGCGGACATTGAACCTCCATAAACATGGGGATTCATATCTCCAATATCTTTGACAGTTGTATATGATAATACTTTATTCTCTTTTTTCTCTGTTAGTTCTTTGTTACTTCCACAACCGGCTAAAATAATCCCAGATACAAAAATGACTGTACTTAGTTTTGTGAGTTTATTCATTGTTTTCCTCTTTCTTTTCGAAAATATGTAAACTTATATTATTACGTTTTTTATTTATAAAAAGTTAAGTAGTTCGTCACTAACGCTAAATCCTGTTTAAAATGATGTAATTCGAATTGCTTTGATAGTTGTTGATGTAAATGTGTATCACAGTATTGTTTAACGGTAGTTTCATAACGTAATAACAATGTGTCAATCATCGGTGTTGCAACGTTTAATGCTCTTCCAATTGCTTGAATCATCAAAGTACGATAATAATCTTCACTCGGCATGCGTGGTATATGTATAACTCCTTGTTCATCAGTATCAACATGTTTGTATGGTACGGCAGAAAAATCAAAATATGCACCTTGATCGTCCGGATTAGAAAATGGATCGATTAAAATTGCTGTATATCGCACATAAAGTAGATACTCTTGATGAATAGCTGATAAATTTTCAAAGCTTTCAATATCAACTTCGCGCATGGTCTCATCACGTATAGGGTAATTTTCTTTCACCATAAACTTCAGGAGATTGACCGAGGGTACCTTTAATTTTTTTAATATCATCATCATTTCTTGCCACATTAATCGCATTTCATGTATTAAGGTCATTGTAATTGGACCCTCTGGAAATAGCTTATATACGTATACTGGCACTTTCGTTCCTTCAAATACCGCCTTTAATGAAAATTGATTCATAAACAATGGTGGGTGTACATAAAGTGAACTATTATGTATCTCCGCATGTAGCGGTGTGTCCATCGTTGTTAATTCTATATTCAAATAGTCGAATAAAGACTTAAGCTTATACAACGTAATAGACTGAGAATGAGTCGAACCTACGAATAATTTTGATTTAACTCGTGTAGTTAGGACACAATGCGGTTGTGCTTTATCAAATATTCGGGTATCGCCTAGATAAGTGGAAAACGAAATCACTTCACCTTCACAATGAACATCTGATAGTATTTGCTTAACAAGCATATGTGATCCTAATGTTGGCGAGACCAAGATAATTTGTTTAATACGTTTTAATGTGGACTTAGATAATTGCTGTAATATCGGTCGATACGCATCAGCAGTACATGCTAAAATCACCATGTCATAATATTGCGTAATATCTTTAACATCTTTAAAAAAATGTCTAACCGTAAACTTACCTGAAAAACACCGATGTGCATCATTTTGAGTCATTACTGAAAAAAAGCCGTCACGATGATACGCATCAAAGACTCTCTTAGATTTGGTTGATGCATGAACGCGACTCACCATATCAACCATATGTTCCCCATGTAAGTTACATAGTCGAGCAAGTTGAATAGCGACCGGTCCACTACCAACCATTAATATTTTAGACATGTTCAACACCAACTTTTGATGCCACTTTACGATAAAGTGCAATATCAAAAATCTGCTTCGGTCGTGTTTGTAGTTCTTCACATCGCCATTGTGTTTCGTCAGTTGCTTGAGATGGATAATTAAACAATGCTTTCATATCATCACCGTATCGCATAGCTACAACAACTTCATCATTCGTCAATGTGTAAAGTTCATTCAAAATGTCATATTTGATAGGTATCGTCGAACTGAAAATAATATGAGTCACAGATTGGATGTCTTCTAATTGATCAACTGTTTGATTACTAATAACGATATCTTCATTTGGAGCTAGTACATTGACGACACGTTGCCCTAAATCAACTGCTTCCGAATCTATATCTATACCAATGACCGCAGCGCCAGTTTCTTTAGCAACTTGAATTAATGTCATAGGATATGCACCCGACCCAATCAGTAACAACTTGTCATTTTGTCCAATTTGCCATCTTCCGAATTCTTCATTAATACAATGCTCTATATTTTCGAAATAACCTGACGTGGAGGCCCTACCATTCAACAAACGTTGTGCGCGAATGACTTCTACCTGTTTCACACACTTTGCTGATACCTCTTGAAGCTTCTTGGTAAAGCTTATTTTTGTTTCTAAATCATTCCATGTTAAATAATGATGCTCTGCCAAAGGTTGAAGTATCCATTGACTGTATTCATCAATCAAATTTTCTAAATCAACAATATGCCGACTATCTTCCAAAACGAGTTGATGTAAGTACGTAAATTGTTCTAAATAATATTGTAATTGGTTCTCTATTTTTGTATGCTCATTCATATTTGCGTCATTGTCTCCTGTTCTATATATGCTTGTCCTGTTGCGACAGTTGAAACTTGACCCTTAATCGTTGTTTGATATTCATTTTGTCCAGACTTTCTGGATGAGACAATAATACTGCCTCCGGGTTGGTTAACTAGGTAATCTTGAATATCATGATCTGTTAGATAATTAACCAACACACCGATAGAAGCCGCTCCTGAACCACAGCTATTTTCCCAGATTAAGCTATCTATTGCAGGTATATGTATCAGTGGATATATGAATTGTTTATCTTGTTGAAAAAGCATGACACCAATTGTTTTAAATTGTCGATGCCATGTTTGCGCACTGACAAAATCTTCCACGCACTGTTTTATTGCCAAATCTACATCATCACACATCATCACATAGTGAATGTATGTATCATAGCTAATTTCAAATGCTTTAAACTGCTGTTCCCCTAATTTCACAAATCTTTCCTTAACTTGATGTACTTTTGGCATAGTCACTTCATAATGTTGCGAATGAACTTTACACTCTACAGGATGAGAACATCCCGAAACTCTTAATTGAAATTGTTGATGCTGTATCAATAAACGTTCTTTTAAATAGTGAATGTAAGACATAGTCGCATTACCACAAAATTCATTTCCACTCATTACCAAGTGATAGTTATCCCCATTTTCATAGTTTACTGATTCAATAAACCCTACTTGTTCACAACACACGTGTGTTGTCGCCATCAACTGATGTGCAATCGCAGCATATTCGCTCGGTTGATGCTTTGAATGAACAAGAATTGTCATATTCCCAGATGGATTATATTTTGAAAATTCGACCACTTGACGTTGCATAAAACACTCCTTTTTAATGTGAATTTTTAAATTAAATTGTTAATAAAAATGATTAACCTCATAAAAATCAATAACTTAAAACAATTGTATAAAACAAATCGTAATTGTTACGATTTGAAAATTATATTAAACGAGGCACATGCAGTTGTCAATATAAATGATAATTATTTTCAATTAATAGAATAAAGTGAAACAATCTTATTATTCGCATACACCTCAATCTAAAATAAAAAGTGTAGCTATCAATAAACATGCTCATCAATCCATTTCAATTGGCATTGTATTTGTTGTCGTCATCTTTGTAAGTGTTATCCAAATCCTATTACATCAACGTCTTAAACAGAACGCACCTCTCGAAAGATTATATTTGGTACCTTATAGTCAACTTAAACTATACTTGACTTATATCAGTGTACATGTGGTCATACTGATGCTCATGCTATTGATGATTAGCCTTTTAATGCATCAACCATTAAGCATTCTTTTCTACTTAAAAACACTGATTATAGTTTTATTTTATGAGGCAGGTATTGCTTTATTACTTTTTAAAATTAATGTTCTTAGTCACCGTATATTCATGGCTATTATTTATACGGTAGCGATAGGTATTATATATTTATGGATTCAATTATAAAGGAGTCATATTCAATGATAGATATTCAAAATGTTTCCAAAAGCTATAAAAAGAAGCATATTTTCGATTCCCTAGATATGCAATTTCAAAATCATAAAATTACTATTTTATTAGGTGAAAATGGTGCTGGAAAATCTACATTATTGCGTTTAATTGCAGGTATTGAGAATGCAGACGAAGGACGTATTCAATACTTCAATCAATATTTGTCAAGACGTCGAATACGTCATATTGTAGGCTATGTCCCTCAAGACATCGCACTATTCGAGCATATGACTGTCATGGAGAACATTGAGTTTTTCAAGTCACTTTGTGAAAATCCTATTTCAGATGAAACACTTCATTCTTATTTATCACAATTAAACTTTACTGATACAAAAGTGAAAGTATCTAACCTTTCTGGGGGAAATAAACGTAAAGTCAATATTATGATAGGTCTACTTAGTCGGCCTAAAATACTTATTCTAGATGAGCCAACAGAAGGCATTGATTTAGAATCAAGATATGATATTCACAACTTATTACAACAAATGACCGATCAATGTTTAATCATCATGACGACACATCATTTAGACGAAGTTGAAGCACTAGCAGATGATATTAAAGTTATAGGTCAAAATCCTTTTTATCATGATATTTTAGAAAATAAAGGTTGGTCTTTTAAAAAATATGCAAATGCCTTAGCTGATAATACGAAATCTTAAGCTGTACTTTCACTCCATCACTTCATCAATATTTAACATCAAAAAGGCTTGCCCTTTCGTCGTATATTTCTCGATTGAAAAGGCAAGCCTTAATAAATTTTATACACATTTATTTATCGTGTCTAACTTATCTGTACACTAATCCACCATCAGTTAAAATGGATTGGCCTGTAATATAATCAGAATCATTTGAAGCTAAGAATGATACTAAGTTCGCAACATCTGATGGCTCTTGATATCTTCCAAGTTTGATTTCTGAAGAAAATGCTTCAAACGCGTCTCCTATTTCTAGACTATCATCAAGTTTCACCATTTCTTCATCAATACGATCCCACATTTCAGTTTTGGCAACTCCTGGGCAATAAGCGTTTACGGTAATGCCTTTGTCTGCTAATTCTTTAGCAGCTGTTTGAGTGAAGGAACGTACAGAGTGTTTTGTAGCTGAGTAAGTGCCGAGTACTTCATAAGATTCATGTCCTGCAATACTACATGCGTTGATAATTTTACCTTTACTTTTTTGTTTAATAAATTGGTTAGCAGCTGCTTGAATTCCAAACAATGTACCAAATACGTTAATATTAAATAACTTAGATAATTCCTCTTCACCAATTTCTAAAATTGGCGTCACTGCATCAACACCTGCGTTATTCACCATGACATCTAATTGACCAAATTCTGTAACTGCGAACTGAACTAATTCTTCCTGTTCTTTCTTTTTAGATACATCACTCTTGTATGCGACAGCTTGATAACCTTTTTCTTTGAATTCTTTCTCAGTTTCTAATAGAAGTGCTTCATTAATATCTTGTAGTACTATATTAAACCCATCGTTAGCAAGACGTTCTGCAATACCTTTACCTAATCCACCTGCTGCACCTGTTATAATTGCTGTTTTACTCATATCTATCTTCCTCCTTATTTATCATCTACCCTTTAAACATGGTGGTAGTAATAAGATTGGGAAATGTCAAATGTTGTTTATATATTTGTCGAAAAGTTGTTGTTTTTATGCATTATTAAATACAACTTCAAATTACTAACACTGCTTTTTACTGCAACAATATACCTTTTAAATATCTACATTCTTTTTAGGAATTAAACAATACGCCGCAATAAATGCGATAAACACTAAACCTGCACCCACGATAAATGCGATGGTAGCTGCTAAATATGGCGGGTGATTTACAAATAATGCCGTATATATTGTTGTCACAACAGCGATACCAAATGCTGCACCTAGTGTAGAAGTCATTTTGATAATTCCTGATGCAGTACCTGCTTTTTCAGCTGGAACATTAGATACAGCAGTAGATAGCGCGGGAGTAGCAAAAAATCCTAATCCTAGACCTATAAAGATAAAGCCAATACATGCCACAATATAATAAATCATATTAGGCAAAGAAGTGAATGCTAAAAGTATAATACCAACAGTAATTGATACCGGACCTAACATCAATGGCAATTGCGGTCCTCTTTTTTGCATAAAACGTTCACCAACACGAATCATTAACAAACTACACAGCATATATGGAATTGTAATTAAACCGGCTTGTGCAGCTGATAGATGTTTATCGTCTTGAACATAAATATTAAATAATGCTAATGAACCAATATCCATGTTCACCATCAAGTTGGCTAATGTTGTTCCAATATAAACATTATTTGAAAATAAACTTAAATCTATAAAAGGTTCATCTTGACGTTTTTCAAATATATAAAATGCAATTAATGTCACAATGAATATAGCAATTAATATCAATATAAGAGGATTTAACCATCCAATTCTATCTCCTTGCGTAATCACTACGTTAATGCTTAACATCATGACAACAAAAATAATGATTCCAACGATATCAAATTTTTTATTATATGCAGACTCATCTTTAGATTCTGGTATACCTCTAAGCAATATTAAGGCGATAATTGAAAAGATGATTGACAACACGAAAATCCATCGCCATCCAATAAATGTAGCTATAATTCCAGCAAATAGGGATGCTAACCCTGTTCCACCATAGGATCCGAATGACCAATAACTAAGCACCTTTTGTCTTTCTTCACCTTGGAAGAAAGAATTAATTAACGCGATGGTTGCTGGAAGTAAGCATGCAGCAGATAAGCCCTGTAAAACACGCCCTAATAATAATAAAATTGGTGCATGCGAGATAATCAATGCAATAGAGCCAAGTATACTTAATATTAGACCTGCATTTGTGATTTTAACTCGACCTATTTTATCAGATAATCCCCCTGCTACGACTATAAATACACCTGTTAAGAGTGATGTCAGACTGACCGCAATATTAACAATACTCATATCTACATGATAAAAACGTTGAACATGTGGTGCGATATTCAAAAAAGACTGTGCAAATAACCAGTATGTGAGAATCCCTAATATAATCGCTACAATTAGTTGTTTCCCTTTATTAAACTGTTCGCTCATCGTAAGTGGCCTCCTACTCTTCCGTCATTTATTTCGTTACAGCACTTTGACCGGCAATGCGACCAAAAGTAAAAATATCTGCCAGTGCATTTCCGCCTAAACGGTTACCAGCATGAATACCACCGGCAACTTCACCAGCCGCATATAAACCTTCAATGATATGACCTTCAACATCTATAACTTGTGCATGCGTGTTTATTTTTAAACCACCCATAGTATGATGTATTGCAGGTTTACGTGGTGTCGCATAGAATGGTGCTTTTTCAATTTTTAAATCAAATGCATTTTTATTGAAATCCTCATCTTGTCCTTGTTCTACGAAGGTATTATATCTTTCAATCGTGTTCACAAAAGTAGTTGTATCAATGTTTAATTTTTGGGCTAATGCTTCTAAGGTATCTGCTTTTACTAAAGTGCCGTCTTCTAATTCTTGATTAATTTTGTCCTCAGTTGTATTCATAGCTAGTGCTTTAATATTTGCATCTGCAATAATATAGAAGATACCGTCTTTTTGTTCTAATGCTGCCTTAGATAATACATCTCTACTTTCAAATTCGTTAACAAAACGTTGTCCTTCCTTATTAACGAAGACAAAGTTTGAAGGTGTTACAATTAATCCAGTAAATAATGCACCTGTCTTCGGATCAGAAATCGGCATCATTTGAGAGAATCCCATACCTACGATGTCAGCGCCTGCCTGCACACCTAAACGGATACCATCACCTGTAATTGCAGGAGAATTCGTTGTCTTAATGTCATCAGGAATATTATCCCAATACGTATTATATTGTTGTAGCATTTTTGTATTCGCTCCAAAGCCACCAGTAGCCAACACTACACCATGACGTGTATGAATCTTCACTTTAGCACCATTTGCTTTACGTGCTTCAATACCAACAACTTGATTACCTTCTTTGATTAACTTTTCTGCAGTAGTTTCTGTAAAAATACGACCATGATTATGTTTAACGTAGTCTCCTAAATTTTCAATGTACTCTAAACCTTGTGCTTTCATTGGTTTATGACCACGACGCCATAAAGCACCCACAGGCATATCTACAAACGAACGATCAAAATGTACACCTTTGTCTTTCAACCAGTATACAGATTCCAAAACGTTATCTGTGAGTGTTTTAACTAAATCATAATCACCTGATATTTCGACATTATTACGATCTTTACGTTTACCACCTAAATATGTTTGAATACGATGTAATTCGACAGAATCAAAAAGATATTCATCTTCATTACTGCTATTTTCAAGATAGTCTTTAATTTGACGTTTTAAAGTATTGAAATCTTCAATGTAAGCTTCATCTATATCATTTTCATCATGATTTAATAACTGTATGAGTGTCTCTTTTTCACCAGCAAGTGCCGGGAATGCATTTTGCCATTTAGGCTCAGCAGCGTTGACTTGACCACCTGTACGGATAGTATTGCCACCTATAGCCGCAAATTTCTCAAGCATGATGACTTCTTTTCCTTCATCTAATACCGTAGCAGCTGCACTGAGTCCGGCACCTCCTGTACCGATCACAACGACGTCAGTCGTCTCTTCAACGACCTCATCAGACCACTGAACAACTGGTTTAGGACGCGCCCGTAAAATATCTGGGTCTTCTCCTGCTTGTTCAATTGCATCTGCAATACCTTGCACGATGCCTTCACTTGTTACTGTCGCACCTGAAATGACATCTACATTCAGTGTTTGCCCATTGATAATATCTTGAGGTAAACGTTCAAACACTGGGTTCGCTATGCCTTCAGACTCTCCGCTATCATCTACCTCGATACTTACAATCTTATCTTCTGATAATTGGACTTTCATAGGTAAGTTGCCATTATGACCTTTTGCATAGACATGATACGTACCTTTGTTAAATTTAACTTTTTTATTTTGAAGTGCTTTTAATTTTTCATATTTACGATGCTCTTCTTCTTTATCTAAAATCATAAAGTCCATTACTTTCCATAAAGGGGATGGTATGTGAAGTACTTTCTGATCATGTATATCGACAAATTGTTCTACTTCTTCGTTTTGTGAAATTTTATCTGTCCATTGTGGTTCCACTAAATAGGCTTTCCCAACACTTAAAAGATCATATCCTAGTTCAAGGGCATGTTCTGCATCTTGTCGTTGGGCAATACTACCTACACCAATTAATGGAATTTTTGCCAACTGTGCACTTTGCATTTTGATGTACTTATTAATTAAAGGTTCTGTATCTTCTTGATTCACAATAGATGTACGTTGATAACTGTTTGCTGATATATGGAAGTAATCAGGTTCATATTCTGCTAATGTATTTAGTAAAAACATAGTATCTTCAAAACGTATGCCTGGTTCTTCAATTTCTTCAGGTGAGAATCGATATCCTATAATAAAATGAGAAGCCTCTTTTTCAGCAACGACGTGTTGAACCTTTGTTAAAACTTCGATTGGAAATCGTGTACGTTTTTCACGACTGCCTCCCCATGAATCTTGTCTCCGATTAGAATGTGGAGAGAAAAATTGTTGTAATAAGTATGTGTTGGCGCCATGAATTTCGACACCATCAAACCCCGCTTCTATAGCGCGACGTGTAGCCTCTCCAAAGTCATCAATCATCTGATTGATTTGAGCATGTGTCATTTCTCTAGGTGGTACAGCATCAGGTCTTAATGCTGCAATGGGGCTCGCAGATATCGGCTGCTCTCCTTCATTAAATTTAGGATTTGCCATTCTTCCGGCATGATAAAGTTGCAAAATCGCTTTTGATCCCTTAGCTTGAATCGCTTCTGCTAAACGTTTGAGTCCAGGTATTTTGTCATCATTATCAATACCTATAGCTCCCGGAAATCCTCGTCCGTGATTTTCAACAAAACAACTTTCAACAATGATTGCTGAAGCATCACCAGCTCTAAATTGATAATAATCAATCATTTCTGATGTAACACTTCCATCAAAATACCCAGCTTGGATAGTCATGGGTGCCATTAATACTCTATTTTTTAATTCGGCACCACATTTAAATTTAAAAGTATCGAATATTTCCTTACTCATAGCAAATCCTCCTAGTTTTTTGTGAATATTTTCACATTATTACTTAAAAATAAAATACTCTTCATGAGTATTCTTTAAATTTTTATAAATACTTTTGCATTTTCGAAGTCATTAAAACGCTTCCATCTCTTGTCACAATAATGCCTTCAATACCGTCAATGAGATTTAATAATTCAATATTTTTTTGTGACTGACCAAAACTACAAATTGTACTCCATACCTCGCCATCAATCCCATGATCAGATATGATTGTCACGCTAGCGATATCATTATCTACAGGATAACCTGTTGTTGAATCCAATATATGATGAAATAATTGATTTTCCTGTATGAAGTAGCGTTCGTAGATACCTGATGTGACAACTGATTGATGCGCTACGCTTAATGTAACGAGTGGTAGTGCATCCTTATGAAATGGATTACGTACACCTACATGCCATTTTTCTAATGTTTCGGGTTGTCTACCAATTGTTAAAACATTACCACCTAAATCGATAATGGCAGAAGATACACCATGAGATAAAAAGTATTGCTGTAATTGATCAGCAAAATAACCTTTAACTATGGCTCCTAAATCAATCTCCATTCCTGATTGTGTAAGAAATACTTCATGTGTTTTTGAATTTAGAACAAGATTTTCAGGATTCATACACAATAAAGCACGTTGTATATCCACTTCTTTAGGTTTCAATGCATCTTTAAAACCAATTTTCCATAATTTGACTAGTGGCCCTATCAAAATGTTCATCTTAAAATTAGAAGATAATGTAGTTTCATAACCATAACGTATCATGTTAAAGATTTCAGAACTAACCTTGACTGGTGCGATACCTGCATGTTGATTCACATTCATCAAATCTGATTTCGGATCATTAGCACTAAATTGTGATTCCCAAGCACGAATTTTTATTTCAGCTTCTTGAAGTAATGTATCCGGATGTTGATGTTCAATCGATAAACGTATCACCGTCCCCATTGCTTTAATCATTAGCGTTTTCACCTTTTGACTCCCCCTTTCCACCTATTCCACAACGCTAATATGTATATAAAAATTAAAATCTACTTTTAAATAAAAATGATTACTTTAATATCTACATTTACATTAACATAATTTCAAATATTTGGTTTTTGCTTATTTAAATGTTCACAATTATATCAAATATTAATCAAAGAATAAATTTTACTCTTTTAAATTATGCTTCTTTGAATCTTTTTAATAAAAAAAGAGTGGAACAGAATCCATACAGAATTCTTTATTCCACTCTCACAAAACTAACTAGAGTTGACAGCCTTTAACATTCCCAAGTAATCAACTCAGTCAAACGAAAATACTTCCACATCTGAACATATCATTTCTGTCAATGTTTCTTTGATGTCGTCTTTTTTATATTTTAAATAGATTTATTCATTTTGTAGGGCTTTTTCAATAGCTTTAATATTTTCTTTCATAAATGATTGGTAAGTATTGTTGTCATCATCTTGTTGTTTTGTATGTGATCCCATATTGTAAAATTTAATTGTTTTAGCATTTGTCTCTTTTCTTACCGTATCTGCTACTTTATGAGATACATTTTCTTCTATTAAAATATTTTTCACTTTATCTTCTTTAATTTGCTTAACAATATTTGTTAAATCTTTTTGGCTTGGTTCTTCCGCATTCATATTTTCAATGCCTTCTTGTTCAAAATGATAGCGTTCAGCTAGATAACCTATAGAGTCGTGTGAAATATAAACAGTTTTATCTTCATTACCTTTCACAGCATGTTTCATATCTTTATCTAAGTCTTTTAACTCTTTAACTAGTTGGTTGTAATTCTTTTCATAATAAGATTTATGTTTGCTATCTTTCTCAATCAATTCATCTTTAATCGCTTTAGCAAATTTTTGACTTACTACAGGATCCAACCAAATGTGTGGGTCGTATTTTCCATGGTGATGATGTTCATGTTCGTGTTCATCTTCATGTGATTCACCATGTTCGTGACCTTCTCCGTGCTCATGTTCATGTTCTTCGCCTTTTAATAAATCTTTATTTTTATCTAAAGTCGATTCTAGTGATAGTGTTTTATCTTTATCATTTATAGCTTTAGCGATTTTCTTAGCTACGGGATCTAAGTTATCACCAGTATATAAGAATAAGTCTGATTTCCCAATATCTACCATTTGTTTTTGACTTGGATCATATGTATGTGGATCAACGCCTTTAGGGTAAACCGATTCAACATTTACATATTTACCACCAATTTGCTGTGCAAATGATTTAAGTGGATAGACTGTTGTCTTCACATCTAATTTTCCTTTATGATCAGATGACTGATTATGACTATCTTTACCGCAAGCAGCAAGTGCCAATGTTAGTACTGCTACAAAAAATAAAATTAAACCTTTTTTATACATGTGTACATCTCCTAAATCGAAATTGTTACGCTTTAATATTTACATTATTTTTTATTATTGTCAACGGTAATATTTAATCTCTAAAAAGTCTGAAAAAAGCAAAAGTTTTCTATTTGATACATTTATGCACAATATAATCACGCAGTTGCATAAACTACTGTTACTTTTTCATTTGAAAAGTAATAGCATTATCGCTATACTTTTAAATCGTAATAATTACGTTTTTCAGAAATAAATTCAGAAAGGATGTACTATCATGTCTCATCATCGCATCATCATCATCGGCGCAGGAGCCGCTGGTGTGGGTATGGCAATCACTTTACAAGAATTCAATATTAAAGATGTTCTAATTGTTGAAAAGGGAACCATCGGTCATTCATTTAAACATTGGCCTCTATCAACAAAGACCATCACACCATCATTTACAACTAATGGTTTTGGCATGCCAGATATGAATGCAATAGCTAAAGATACATCACCTGCCTTCACTTTCAATGAAGAACATTTATCTGGAAAACGTTATGCTGAATACCTCTCACTAGTAGCTACGCATTACAATCTAAATGTCAAAACAAATACCAATGTTTCACGTGTAACATACATAGATGGTATATATCATGTATCAACGGACTATGGCGTGTATACAGCAGATTATATATTTATAGCAACTGGAGACTATTCATTCCCATATCATCCTTTTTCATATGGACTTCATTACAGTGAAATTCAAACATTCACTCAATTAAAAGGTGATGCTTTTACAATCATTGGTGGTAATGAGAGTGCTTTTGATGCAGCCATAAACCTTAGTCAAACAGGCGCAAGAATATCAATATATACATCTAAAACTGGACTTAAAAAGGAAGATGCAGACCCAAGTATAAGATTATCACCGTATACTCAACAGCGATTGCGTAACGCTATACAAGAGGGTGCATTAATCGAAATGCATGTTGGCTACCAGGCACGCAAAATAACATATCAAAACCATTCCTATAAGATACATTTTGATAATGGACATATTGTTCACTCTCATACTGAACCGATTATCGCAACTGGATTTGATGTTACCCAAAACCCTTTAATAGAACAACTATTTCAAGTACGACAATCAGAAGTTCAATTAACAGAATTAGACGAATCTACAAAGTTTCCTAATGTATTTTTAATTGGGGCGACTGTACGTCATCAAAATGCCATTCTTTGTTATATATATAAATTCAGAGCACGTTTTGCAGTATTAGCACGCATAGTAAGCCTACGCGAAGGCTTACCTGAAGATACGTCTTTAATTCAGTCATATCGTCAAAAAAATATGTTTCTAGACGATTATAGTTGTTGTGATGTGAATTGCACATGTTAAAAGTAACCTTTAATTTACGTGATGGGACGTTTACTGACATTCCAGATGATGCACATTACTTTTTAATTGAAGACTATGACAAATTAACTCCCAGTCAGCAAACTTTATTAAAACGTTACATTATCAAACATCAATTAGATATTTCATTACAACATGCTATTCTTTCATCTCCACTCCATAGTTTAAATATGATTAAAAAGTTAGAGACTTTTGTTAAGGAGAGCAAAGCATACCATCCTCAATTTCACAATATTATTTGTGGATGGTGCTTTATTGTACTTATGTTTGCTTTACCCATCTACTTGTCTTATCACGTTTCAGACGGATTACAATACTACGTGTCACACTGGTTAACTAAACTATCCCAAATATCATTATTTCAAGAAAATAAGCTACAACATATTTTATTCGGTCATTATGGTGTCATTTCTTTAGGTACATATTCATTCGTCTGGGCGTTACCAGTTGTTTTCATGATTAGTTTATCTACAGCTCTTATAGATATAACTCATTTAAAGCATTATATCGTTTGGTCTATCGAACCTACGATGATGAGACTTGGTCTTCATGGATCAGATATCATACCCTTGTTAGAAGGATTTGGTTGTAATGCTGCTGCCATTACTCAAGCTACACATCAATGTCATCGTTGTACAAAAGTACAATGTATGAGCTTGGTAAGTTTCGGAACTGCATGTAGTTATCAAATTGGTGCGACATTATCGATATTCAACGCAAGCCACCGCTCTTGGTTGTTTTTGCCATACATAGGCATGGTTTTCTTAGGAGGAATCATACATAACAAGCTGTGGTATAGTCACCGAACATCTATAACAACACCATCAGTTTTTCAACGACAACTCGTACGTTGGCCTAAACCAAACCTACTCTTAAAAGCAGCGTGGAAAAGTATTCAAATGTTTATTGTACAAGCCTTACCTATTTTTATAGGAATTTGCCTTATTGTAAGTCTATTGTCTCTTACGCCTATTTTGACTTTTATATCAAATGCATTCATACCTTTATTATGGCTACTAGATGTACCTACACAGCTTGCACCAGGTATTCTGTTTTCAATGATACGTAAGGATGGGATGTTGTTGTTTAATATGAATGGCGGTACTTTAATTCAAAGACTTTCCGCATTCCAATTATTGTTGCTAGTCTTTTTTAGTTCAACATTTACAGCATGTTCAGTAACAATGACTATGCTCATGCGTCGACTCGGTTCAATTCTAGGAATTAAAATGATAATGAAACAAATGGTATCGTCCACAATTTGCGTCACCATACTAGTCATAGCAATGTTAAGCATAACTAAAATTTCAGACTTAGGAGTGATGTTATGGAAATCATTATTATCGGTGGTTTTTTAGGAAGTGGCAAGACCTCAGCAATAAATCATTTAATCGCTGATGCACTTGAAAACAACTTAAATCCTGCTGTTATTATGAATGAATTTGGAAAAAGAAGTGTTGATGGCCAACTTATAGAACGTCCTGAAGTACCTATGAGTGAAATCACTGAAGGATGCATTTGTTGTGTGATGAAATCAGACGTATCACAACAACTACATGAACTATACTTAAAATATCAACCAGATATCATCTTTATTGAATGCAGTGGTGTAGCTGAACCACTAGCTGTCGTCGATGCATGCTTCACACCCGTACTTGCACCTTTTATCACTTTAAGGAGTATGGTGGGAATTATTGATGCAAGCATGTATTCACGAATTAAATCTTATCCACAAGACATTGCAGCTCTATTTTATGAACAACTTCGTCATTGTTCGACTTTATTTGTTAATAAAATAGATAAGATAGAGGTGGAAGAAACCGCCCGCTTGCTACGTCAACTCGAGCGTCTCAATAGCGATGCCAATATTCAAGTTGGTCAATTTGGAGAATTAAATTTAAAATCACTGCTAGAGCCCACACATATAAATTCAAATGCATGTGGCACTTTGCATAGTAATATAAATCATCAATTCATTGAAAATCCTAGGCTACAAACAAAAGAAGAAATGATTAGTGCGTTAGATAACTTGCCTCAAGATGTTTACCGTGTCAAAGGGTTTGTTCGTTTTTCAGATCAGCAACACGTTTATTTAGTACAGTATGCACAAGGAAATATAGAATTATCTCCCATTCAACTTAAAGCTGATGTACCATTGTATCTCATTGTTATAGGAAAACATTTAAAACAAATACAACTTGATTTATAAAAGCACATCTCTCAATCATCAGTTTAACTTTATACATAAACAAACCTCTAAATGCCTTTTGTTCATTTAGAGGTTTTTGGTACTTATTTCTATTGTTCGTCTTTTATTAACGTTTGCGCTTTTGAACTGATTCCATGCTTACTTTTACTCATTATTTACATCACTTGGATTAAATTCCAAACTATCCGCAAAGTAGATGCTTTGTTCTTTGTTGTCGACAAAAGAAAACTCGATTTCTTTATAACCTATAGATGAACCTTTAAGATCACCATCCCCTTTTAATATTAGTTTAGGAGCTCTCTTAATCGGAATATCATACCTCTTTCTGAGTTGCTTCACATTGTCATCTTCATTACTTAATTGGTACTCTGCCGAATAGCTTGGTACGTTTGGGTTATAAGACACATTTCCATTCTTGTAGTCTTTTAAATTTTTAAAATTTCCATATTGAGAGAAAAACTGAAAGTTTTTAATTTCATTTTTTAATTTTTCATCGGCGATAGGTTTAGTCGGTTCAATTTTATTGTTTTTAAGGCGAACCGGATATTCTTTATCTTTACTGTGCACTCTCCCTTTTTTATCTTCTGTAATTATATTTGTATAAAAATGACCAGTCGTCTTTCTAGTATTTCTATTCATATACAAAACCATACCTCTAGATTTCATCGCTTGACCTTTTTTCTGAATATTCATTTCTGAATTAATAATCCATGTCCCTTTGTCCTCTTTTTCAAATTCTTCATCACGATAGCCTTCTTTATCGTATAAATCTTCTAAATTTTTAATTGGATACATACTTAATGTTTTATTAAAATTTTCTTTAATTTCCGCTTCTTTATTATTTTCTTTATTCATAAATCCACATCCGCCAATAAAAAACGTTAATATTAAAATGCTTATGTAAGAAATGCACTTCCCATAATATTTCATCTTTTCACATCTCTCTATTATTGTATACATTTATTAAATATACATTTTATTGATATAAATATAAGGTTATAAAAAATCAATTTTATATTATCAAATCATTCATACACATTCAATTTAATTTATTTATATATTTTTTCGGCGAAACAATCAAAAAACCTCATTAAATGTACCGCAATCATACATCTAATGAGGCTATTATCGTTCTTTTAATCGCTACTTATGTGTAATACCATCTAACTCTTCGACTTTCAACATATTATTTATCATACTCATATAGAATTGACCTAATTCTTCTCCAGTTCGCTTATAATCAGTAGTATCTAAGCCGACTAAATCTAGATGATCCCAATCATATTGTACGGGTCTCACTTGCCAAATACCCTTGTCAGTTGCTAGGTTCATCATACCTACCTTCTTAAATGCTTCATCACTTGGATGTAGTGAAGAAGACACAGGTACTATGCCATCATTTACTCTGACATTTTTATTATCATCTCCACCTATCACACGACTTGTTAAATCGAATAGTGGGAATTGTCTAATATTCGGCACTTCATTGCCTAATGGTCCAGTATGTGTTGCAGCACCTGTATATGATGTATAGACGATATTAGGATTCAATGTCGTCATTTGGTTTAACTTTTCTGCTCCAGCAGTTGTTAAATCATTTACAGCCTGATCTTCAGTCTCCCAAACTTTACTATTCGCTATACGTTTTGCATATTCAGCATATGATTCATTAGGTTGCTGTTTGAAGCCCCATTGAGAAAAACCTAGTTCTAAATCGAGCGCTTTAGTTCCACCAATTTTTCCAATTCTATTAATTGTATCTTTAATAAATTTAGTCGACCCTAGTTTATCTGCAGCAGGTGTGCCATTATGAGGCGTTCCTAATGTAGTAATCGTAGACACCATATTATCTTGTCCACCTTTAAACAAATCGGATACCGTACCACCATATTGACGTTGATAGTCTATTTCTTCTTGATTTCCATTTCTTAAAAAATGTTCCATCAAGCGTATCGTTTGGCCACCCATACTATGTCCAACAAGATGTATCTTTTTACCTGGTTCCCAATCAGGCATGATGCCTTCATATGTTCTGCCATAACGCTTGTGACCATATTTTGCAGCATGTGCAGCACCATAATCTACTCGTCCACCTTTAATATAATAATACAATTCAACAGCACGGTCATAATTGCTGCTAAATGCCCCTACATTGGCTTCGTGAACTCGGTAACCTAATTTTGTAAGTTCTTGTTTCACGTTATATTTAGTACCACCCCAATAATTTGGGTACATGCTGAATGCATCTTCACCGACTAAACCTACAAATCCATGTACAAACACGACTGGATATTGATTTTTATATTGAGCTTGCGCAGTAAGTTGATTGATATGTTTAGTTTGTTTTGATTTCACAACGCGTGGTGAAGTTAATGATGTTTGCTTTTTTTGATTTGTTTTAACTGTTTTATCAGTTTTTGTGTTACCTATTTTGTGTACTTTAGAAGATGGTTGTTTTACTGTTTTATCTCTATCTTCTATAGACTGTGATTGTTTAGGTTGTGTTCCTTTTGAAGATGAGTCTTGAGTTTGATCAGATGGGTGTTGCTTTTTATCTGATGAATCTTGATCATTATTTTGGTTTTGAGTATTAGGTTGATGTCCTGTTTGTGAGTGTTGATTATCTTTAAACTGTTGTTTGCCTTTATCATCTTGATTTTGGCCTTTTGGATATGTATCCTGACGTGAATTTGGGGTAACATGATTGTCTTTTGATTGTTGTTCCATTGAAGTTTGTTTTTGGTCATTTAATGGTGACGTTTGTGTTGAATCTTGTTGTATTTGATTACTCTTTTTTTGTACATTGCCATCAGATTGATTCTCTTGACTAGTCTTTGATTGGCTCGCTGTCTCACCCTCTTGATTCAATTCGTAAGATAAATGAGTTGTATCTTCTTTGTGTTCAACTTGTTCTGTTTGTTGTGACTGTTCGTTAGAATCTGATGATGATTGTGTCATTTCAGCAGCTTGAGCATGCTGACCACTGACAAATATTGTAATCCCAGTAATGATTGACACGACTCCCACCGTGTACTTCCTAATGCTAAATCTTCTTGTTTCATTATTATTTTTCAAAAAAATTACCTCTATAAGTTTTTTCCCCTATAAAAGATGAAAATATAACTGTTATGTATATATTAACATAAAAATATAAATTACTTTAGTTTATTTATTAAAACTTTGTAAACTTTACATTTTGAATTATTAAAAATAATCAATACTTACATATAATTATTATGTGTAAACACAACATTAAAATTGATTGATAACATATATTGAAAATGTTTTTCATTACACATGATGAAGAAGCATGAACACTTGATAATAATTAGAAGTGATAATTATAAACATTTGCTTCATAGTCGTGTTAATAGTATAGACATCATGTCACTATATCCATCCATTACTCCATTATAATTTATATCAATTTAATTTTGTTCAATTTATATATTTAACGTATAAGTATTATAACTTAACGTTTAGGAAATAAATTAATTATATTTTAAAATAAATGTTATATTCAGTTTGAAAGAGTTGCAAAAAACTTTAGTAAAGGAGTACTTTTTATGAAGAAAAAATTAAGTTATATGATTACCATTATGCTTGCTTTTACGCTAAGTTTAGCACTTGGCCTATTTTTCAATAGTGCTCACGCCGACTCGTTACCACAAAAGAATGGTGCAAACCAAAAAACAACTAAAGTCACTGTCAGTAATAAAGACGTTCCAGATGCAGTTCGCAAACTTGCTGAAGAACAATATTTATCTCGTGTAGCTTTATTAGATAAAGCTTCCAACCACAAAGCAACATCGTATACACTTGGTGAACCTTTTAAAATTTATAAATTTAATAAGGAAAGCGACGGCAATTATTATTATCCAGTGCTCAATAAAAAAGGAGATGTCGTTTATGTAGTAACAATTTCTCCTAATCCTTCAAATTCTAAAGCTTCAAAACAGCAAAACAATTATTCCATTAATGTTTCTCCATTTCTTTCTAAAATATTAAACCAATATAAAAATCAAAAGATAACAATTTTGACTAATACAAAAGGATATTTTGCACTTACTGAAGATGGTAAAGTGACACTTGTGCTTAAAACGCCACGTAATAATGAAAAAACATATGAAAATGCCACTGAATCCACTAAACCTAAAGATTTAAATGATTTTAAACAAACTGCATCAGTAACAAAACCAACTTTAGAATATCAAAGTACACGAAATGAAATGTACGCAGAATATGTAAATCAATTAAAGAATTTCAGAATACGAGAAACACAAGGGTATAATAGTTGGTGTGCCGGCTATACCATGTCAGCACTACTCAATGCCACATATAATACAAATCGATATAATGCAGAATCAGTAATGAGATATTTACATCCTAATTTAAGAGGTCACGACTTCCAATTTACAGGACTAACATCTAACGAGATGCTTCGTTTTGGTAGATCACAAGGCAGAAATACTCAATATCTTAATAGAATGACTTCATATAATGAAGTAGACCAATTAACAACTAATAATCAAGGTATAGCTGTATTAGGTAAGCGTGTTGAATCAAGCGATGGTATTCACGCTGGACATGCCATGGCTGTGGCTGGTAATGCTAAAGTTAACAACGGACAAAAAGTCATTTTAATTTGGAACCCATGGGACAATGGTCTCATGACTCAAGATGCACATAGTAATATCATTCCAGTATCAAATGGCGATCACTATGAATGGTATGCATCAATTTATGGTTATTAATATAGAAAGGTGTGCTTATGCATAATTACAACAACATAAACATCGTAAGTGACGATTCAAAATATCAAGAAATTTGTTGGTTCCATACATTAGAAGGTATTTGGCATCCTGTAGAAGTAGAAACTTCACCATTAAATATTACATTTAATAAAGATATAACACCTAATTACGTTTGTACGTTAATAAATGAAGATTCCAGAAAAATAATTTTAAGTAATGTAGACAATCCGAATATCATTATTGAAATGATTCTTATTAATTCAAAAAAATTGGTTTTTAATGCTATAAGTAAAGAAGGCTTAGGTACTTCGCCTAAAATCACGTTTACAAAATAATTTATACCCTGTAACTCTTTCATTAAAAAACAATATGATATAACTAAAAAGCTCCCAGTAAAGGTCACATTTTAAATGATTTCTTTACTGGGAGTGTTTATTATTACTTATTTTTCTATAATTTCTTTAGGTACTGTTTCTAAAAAGGAAACATATTCATTTAAATTTATTCCTTCGTCTACGAAGATAATTCTTCCTCCGTGACGCGTACCTTTTTCTTTAATATTAAAGATTCTACGATATCCTAACTTAGGCGACGCAAAATATCCAGTCGTGTAATGCAAATCGTCTGATACACATAGTTCTGCTTTTACACCTTCAAATGCATTGATACAAGTTGCAAGTGCACGTGCATCTTTTACTCTTTCTGATATTTCTCCATTACATTTGCATGTTTTAAATGCTAATTGTGTTACCCTGATACCTCGTTGTTCAGTGCTATCAAGTCGTTGTCCGGTTTGTGCAGATAGAATAATGGCTCCAGTATAAGTAATATCATTTTTTATAAATTCTAACCCTTTGTTTAGCGCATATTCAGAAACACCTGTTTGTTTTGCTAATTGTGTTAAAGTATCGTTTAGATTTTCAACCACTGGTAATGCTACTAACGTTTGAATCGGTGCCTTAACCTTTTCAATTTTCAAATTTAAGAAATCTATATTTCCATTTTCATGATTAAAGGCTTTATTAAAATATTTTTTTAAATAATTTTCTAAATCCTCAAATTCACACATTGTTTCAGCACCACTAATATGAACATCTTCGTGGCTTGCACGCATTTTTATACTATACATAGCTATCACCTTCATCGTATTGTTTCATTACATTGAAAAGTCGATCAATATCATCTGTGTCATGAAAATAGGATAATGAAATTCTTAATGTTGGCTGTGACACTGTTGGATACCTTAAATAACTGACAAATATACCATGTTCAAATAACATGTCGTATTGTGCTTGTGCTGAAGCCAAACTATCACAAACGATATTTTTGATAGGTGTATTAGATAATGGTTGATTGGGAAATAATTCCATAAATTGGTGGTTAAAATATTCACTAAGTGCATTCAACTTCTCTCGTCTGTATGTATCTTCAATCACATGTTGTAAGCTCACTTGAATAAAATACAAATGATAGCTAGGTAAACTACTCGAGTAGATAAGCGAACGACCTTTATTAATAATTAAATCTTTTATATCTTTTGAACTTAGTATTAAGCCACCATGGGCTCCCCACGCTTTAGATAAACTTGAAGTAACTATGTCAATGTCTGCATGATACTCAAAGAGATTTAATCCTAAACTATGAGATGCGTCAATAATTAAAATCGCATTGTAACGTTGCTTGAGATGTACTAGCCTATTAATATCTGCTTTAGTGCCATTAGTAGAAAACACACTATCAGAGACAATTACTTTTTGAACATCTGGATTGGTGTGCCGTGCTAAATGACTTTCCAGGTCATCATAGTTTAAATGTTGATAAATCACTTTTGATAAACCACTTAATTTAATACCGTCTATTATACTGGCGTGATTCTGTTGATCCGAAAAGATAACTACATTATTATTTTTAAAAATATTAAATACCGCCAAATTCGCATCGTAACCACTATTAAAAATTAAGGCGTCTTCAAAATTAAAATGCTCGCTAATTGCCTGTTCTAATTGCTGATAAACGACTGAGTTGCCACTCACTAATCTAGAACTTGATAGATGGATACTATATGTCTTTATAAAATCTAAGAAATTTTGAGGTTGATATTCAAGTTGTCCTATACCGAGATAATCGTTCGAAGTAAAATTAATATAAGATTGGTCATTGATATAAATATATTGTTTTTCTACGGACTGAATCGGCTGAAGCTCTCTATATAAACCTTTATCTTGAATCTGTTTTAACTGTGCTTTAATGTCCATAAATCCCCTCTTACTTCTTACCCAATGTTTGATGTAAGGCTTTGTTGAAAATTTTAACCATTTTTTTAATTTCTTTATTAGACATACTTAAAATAGGTACGAAAGTGATGACATTTTCCAAATTACGAATCATCAATCCATTCTCTTTACATCGACGTATAATCAGTTCTACAGTTGGAATATCGAGTGGTGTCTGCGTTGATTTGTTTTCAACTAATTCCACACCATACATTAATCCCCGCCCTCTAATATCTCCAATATTTTTATGAGGTTGAAGTGCCTCTAAGCGTTGTTTTAATGTTTGAGATGTCTTTTGAATGTGCCCAATCAGATGCTTCTTTTTAAAAAGATTAATATTCTCAAGTGCTACGGAACAAACTAACTGATTACCTGTATATGTATGACCGTGGAAAAACGTATTCTTACCGTGACTCTGACTTAAAAAAGCATCATATATCTTTTGAGATGTTAAAGTTGCCGCTAACGGTAAATAACCGCCTGTAATTGCCTTACCCAGACACATAATATCTGGTTGTACATCTTCATGGTTACAGGCAAACATTTCTCCCGTACGCCCGAAACCAACAGCTACTTCATCACAAATTAGTAACACATCATATGTTCTACATAACTGTTCTACAGCTTTCAAAAAACCATGCGGATGAACGAATAAACCTGTTGCACCTTGTATAAGTGGCTCTAGAATAAATCCTACTATTTCATCATTTCTCTCGGATAATATATTTTCAATTTGATTCAGTATTGAATTAAGCATTTCCGCTTCATTGCGATACTTACTTTTATATAAACACGGTGTTTCTATTTGTATATTTTCAAAAATAAGGTCTTTAAAAATCTTGTGGAAACTATCGATACCACCAACGCTAACAGAACCTATTGTATCTCCATGATATCCATGATGTAATGTAAGAAATTTATTCTTCTTCGCATATCGTTCAGCATCGATATTCTTCCAATATTGATAAGCCATCTTAATAGCAATCTCTACCGACGCACTCCCTGTATCGGAGTAAAACACTTTTTGTAATCTATCTGGTGTTAATTTGACTAACTGTTCGGCTAGCTCAATCGATGGAATATTAGACGAACCTAATAGCGTAGAATGGGCAATCTTATCAAGTTGTTTATGAATAGCTTTATTTAACTTTTTATGCTGATGTCCATGCACATTGACCCATAATGACGCATAACCATCTAAATATTTATTACCTTCAGTATCGTATAAATAACTTCCGCGACCTTTTTCAATAATAATATTGTCATTTTTAGCATAGACTCCCATCTGTGTGAATGGGTGCCATACATACTGTGCATCTTTATGATTTAACTCTCGTGTATTAGCCATTGGATCCTCCTATAATTCGTTGTATAAATGCTTCGGAAAAGCTTTCTTGAGTCGCTTGATGACCTAACGTATAAACAGACTTGTGTATTAATTTTTCAATGGTATGTAAATTATCCTGTTCAATAGCACTATCAGTATAGTTATTCATGATTACCACGTTCGGGGGAAGTTCTTGATGATCAATATACTTCTGGTGAACGATGGCATCATTAATCGCACCTATCTTTGAAGGTAAGACACTCACAATGAAATCCGATGTGTCTTTAATTAAATCTGTTGTCATATAAAAATGGTCACTGTATTCATAGATAGGCACTGCAATACCACCCGCACCTTCAATGAGAATCATATCGAATTGTGCTTCTAGTGATTCGAGTTTGTCTATCACTGTTTGATGGTTCAATTGCTGATGCCTTTCAATTTTGAATGCTAAATGTGGTGAAACTGGATCTTTGAATGTGTAAAGAGACGTAACGTCATAGTCTAAATCGCATTCGTTTTTATAAATTTCTAAATCTGGGTATCTACCTCCACCAATTTCTTCAGTTTGAAAAGGTTTGAAAATACATACCCGATATCCCCTCGTTCTTAATGCCTTATAGAGATATTTAGTGACATACGTTTTACCGATGTCAGTATTCGTTCCAGTTACAAATATATTCATGTTAGTCACGTCACCCACTTTTAAAATGTAAACTAATTACATTTTAAAGTTTACATTTAGAATATGAAGGTTGCAAGTGATAACAATAAGTAGGTAAAGTGTGTGATTAAATGAGGAAAGTAAAAGAATTTCGAGAAATGGTACGTGCTGCATATTTTAGATGTGAAGATAAACAAAATTTTTGAATTCATTATTACAAAATAAGGATAGAAATAATTTGTATAAGAGGACAATTAGAAGATTCATTTTAGCAATGGCGATTATTGCAAAAAAATACACCTGAGACTATCATTGATGTCCCAGATGATTATAAATAAAATCATTCATATGCGTATCAATATTAATAACCAAATGCGTGAGCAATATCTTGAGTGGTATTACTTATTATGCTTAAGAATAAAATCTCTTGGATTACCATATAATGATTCTGCACCTGCCACTTCTTGTTGGGCATAAGGATGATTAGAACTACCTCTTAAATTATATCCATACGTACGAACCCCATAAACAACGTACTGGCTATCTACCATAGGAGATCCTGAATCACCAGCTCTAAATTTATCTTTTGTCATGAGTTCTGATTTATTCGATGCTTCTTGTAAAAAACGTAACTTATTCCAGTATGCATATGTATTGTTTCCGTTCATCACTGGATATCCTAAAGAATATAATTTCTTGTTAAATTTTAAACTCTTAATTTTTTGATTGGTTGCAAGTTTAAGTGGTTGCACGTTAGCTTTTTGAGCCATATTTTCTTTAGTTTCAACGACAACCATATCGTATGAAGGGATTTTATATATCTTTTTAGCATGAAATTGATAGGGTATCTTTTTACCGTCTCTGTTTAATTGAAATTTTATTTTACTCGGACTCGTTCTTTGACCATTTTTCTTATCTACAACATGTGCATTGGTTACAAACGTATGATTGCCTACCATAAATCCTGTTCCCATACTATCTTTGCCTGGACCTTTCCAGCCATCCATGTTCGATACTCTTCCTACTGCTTTATATTTATTTTTATGCGCATAGTTATAACGTTTTATGACTATTTGACTATTATCAACTTTCTTCGCTTTATGATATGCAGCACTCGCATTATGATCTTCCATGCCATTGTAATAATAATTTCCTACTGCTTTTGCCTCATGCTGTGTATCTAAAATCATCAATGATGGTATCAAAGTTATGGTTGCTAAAGCTGTTATGAGTGATTTTTTACATTTCATTTTATTCATCCTTTTTATTTTTAAATTAAAGTACATACTAATTATGAAAAAATTTTTTTTCTGTATCAGTTCAAAAAGATAGTAACCTTAATATATTATATTTTCCACAACATTTATTATAATGATATATTTGAATTTTTGATAGTGTGCCTTTTTCAAAAAACTGTGTCGTAAAATTCTTGTATATAAGCATACTATCACAGTAATTAAGGGTTTCTTTCTCCACACTTCACACAATTTTTTTAATACCCCTTTACTATCAATAGTTATCGAGTTTAACTACATACCTTTTGATATTGGTAAGCTTAATAAAACTTTTCAAACATACAAACAATTGAATATACCATTATTATTCAAAAGAATCCTTTCTAACGAACTATATACTATAATTAAAGTTTTACAAAAATTTGAAAGTCTAAATTTTACATATTTTATATATATAGCGCACTTCATTATTATGCTATAATCTTATTTTAGGTTGGTTTCTATAGATAAACCAACAATTGCATGATTAGTTTATATTATAAATATATTAATATTTAAGATTTTAGGAGATGCACAAATGCTTAAAATTAATTTTTTTAATAAGGAATATAGAGTTTTAAAATCACAAAATTACGAAAGAATTTCACTAGAATTATTGAACAAACATTACCATATAACTGAAAATGATTTTAAAAACAAAGATTATTGTTTGGATAAATTTAATAGTAAAGATACATTTATTGGCGATATAGCACATACAGAGAAAGAGTTAATTTCTTTAATTGAAGATAATATTAAAAATCCTAAAAATATGGAGCATCAAAATCTATCAAGCATATTCGATTATACAGATCATCATAATAACCAACGTGTCTATCACAGTATTTTAGATCTTATACAAGACAATACGTCTTCTTAAGTTCATACTTGTCTCAATTCCAAACATAAGTCTAGGACGATGAATTCATGAGAATTTGTCATCCTAGACTTTTAATACATATTGATGAGTCTTGCATCTCCCTTACAAATATTGCAAAATATTTAACATTACTTATGTCGTATTTATTGGTAAAATTGTTGTAATAAAAATACATAGAATTGATGGGATATTATGAAAGTTAAACTTTATACGTTGTTATTATTACTCATTTTTCTGATAGCATGCGCTCCAACATCGACTTCACAATTACCTCATTCTTTACGTACATTGACTGTTTATTCTCCTTATCCATCACATTTAATTCGTCCGATTTTAAATGATTTTGAAAAGCGAGAACATGTGAAAGTTGAAATCAAACATGGCTCAACTCAAGTATTACTATCTAATATTCACAAAGAAGCACTTTCTAAACGTGGGGATGTCTTTGTGGGTGGCGTGTTATCAGAGATGATAGATCATCAAGAAGATTTTGTTCCTTACCATGATCATTCTACACTGAAACAAATAGAGGATTATCGCTCTAACAACCCATTAGTCACGAGCTTTCTATTGATGCCAACAGTAATTGTAGTGAATACAGATTTACAAGGTGATATGACTATTCATGGATATAAAGACTTACTTCAGTCTTCACTAAAGGGGCGTGTCGTTTATTCTAATCCTCATTCTACGACGACAGGATACCAACATATGCGTGCGATGTATCATATGCGTCACCAAGTAAGCGATGTGCATCAATTTCAACACCATGCTGTACAGTTATCTAAAAGTTCTCAAGTGATCGAAAAGGTGGCTAAAGGTGCTTATTACGCTGGATTGAGTTATGAACAAGATGCTAGAACGTGGAAACAAAAAGGATACCCTATCTCAATCATTTACCCTACTGAGGGGACGATGTTAAATGTAGATGGTATTGCTTTAGTTAACAATGCACAACCTCATCCCAAACGTAAAAAGTTAGTACAATATTTAACAAGCCGTTCTGTACAACAACGTTTGGCAGAAGAATTTGATGCTAAATCAATACGTAAAGACGTGACTGAAACAAATCACTCATCTATTGAAAACTTGGATCATATTCCACTAATCACACAATCACGTATATCCAATATTCCACATCATCAATTTTTGGAGATGATTCAATGAAGACCTATAAGCCGTACCGACATCAATTAAGGCGTTCGCTATTTGCCTCAACGATTTTCCCAGTATTTATGGTGATGATTATTGGTTTAATAAGCTTTTATGCTATTTATATATGGGTTGAACATCGCACCATTCATCAGCATACCTATCAAACTCAAACCGAATTACAACGTATCGACAAACATTTTCATACGTTTGTTACGCAGCAACAAAAACAATGGCGTTATGTTGATTTATCACATCCAGCTGATATCACAAAGATGAAACGCCAACTATTAAAACAAGTCCATCAACAACCTGCGACATTGTATTACGATGTAAAAGGTTCTTCACAATCTTTCACAAACAATTAGACACAACAAAGATGTATTTAATATCAAAATATCGAATTGATTTTAAAGACGATACTTATATCCTTAAAATATATATGTCAAGCACACCACTACTTAAAAACATTAAGCAAAATAGTGGACAATCTGCACTCATTGTTGATTCATATGATACTGTTTTATATACAAATGACGACCGATTCTCTATCGGTCAAAAATATCAACCACCACAGTTTGGGTTTATGAACGAGTCTTTAAAACTCAATTCTCATCATGCGCATCTTATTATATATAAAGATATTCATGAAACCATTGAAGATGGAATTGCATTACTAGTTGTCATGGGTGTTGTTCTTATTCTGCTTGTTATTTTTGGATATATAAGCGCTGATAGAATGGCAAAGCGCCAATCTGAAGATATTGAAGCGATTGTCCGAAAAATTGATGATGCTAAAAATCGACATCTTGGTAGTTACGAACCGTTAAAAAAACATAGTGAGTTAGAGGAAATAAATAATTATATCTATGACTTGTTTGAATCAAATGAGCAATTAATACAATCTATTGAACAGACCGAACGTCGTTTACGTGATATACAATTAAAAGAAATTGAGCGACAATTTCAACCCCATTTCTTATTCAATACGATGCAAACGATACAATATTTAATTCCTCTTTCACCCAAAGTAGCACAAACAGTCATACAACAACTATCACAAATGCTACGTTATTCTCTACGCACAGCATCGCACACAGTCAAATTAGCAGAAGAATTAAGCTACATTGAGCAGTATGTTGCCATACAAAATATCCGCTTCGATGATATGATACAGCTTTACATCGATGCTACTGAAGGTGTACAACATCAAACAATTGGTAAGATGATGCTTCAACCACTCGTAGAAAATGCCATCAAGCATGGTCGTGATAGTGAACCTTTAAAGATAACAATTCGTATCAGACTTACGAAGCGCAAATTACATATTCTGGTTCATGATAATGGCATCGGTATGTCTCCATCACATTTAGAACACGTGCGCCAATCCCTTCATCACGATGTTTTTGATACGACACACCTAGGTTTAAATCATTTACATAATAGAGCCATGATTCAATATGGAACATATGCACGTCTGCACATTTTCTCAAGAAGCCAGCAAGGGACATTAATGTGTTACCAAATACCACTTGTCTAGGAGGAATAAAGATGTTTAGAGTAGTTATTTGTGATGATGAACGGATTATACGACAAGGTTTAAAACAAATGATTCCATGGAAGGAGTATTATTTTACAACTATTTACACTGCCACAGACGGCGTGGAAGCATTGTCTTTAATTCGCCAACATCAACCTGAACTCGTCATTACTGATATACGAATGCCTCGAAAAAATGGTGTTGACCTACTAAATGACATCAAAGACCTTGATTGCCAAGTTATCATTTTATCTAGTTATGACGACTTCGAATATATGAAAGCCGGCATTCAACACCATGTTCTTGATTATTTACTAAAGCCAGTAGACCACACTCAATTAGAGCATATTCTAGACATATTAGTTCAAAGGTTATTAGAACGTCCACATTCTACCAATGATGACGCGGCATATCATACTGCCTTTCAACCATTATTAAAAATTGATTACGATGACTATTATGTCAATCAAATTTTGTCTCAAATCAAGCAACATTATCACAAGAAAGTGACTGTTCTTGACTTAATTAATCCTATTGATGTAAGTGAGTCATACGCCATGAGGACGTTTAAAGAACATGTAGGCATTACGATAGTTGATTATTTAAATCGTTATCGTATTTTAAAATCATTACATCTTTTAGACCAGCACTACAAGCATTATGAAATTGCTGAAAAAGTAGGTTTTTCTGAGTATAAGATGTTTTGCTATCATTTTAAAAAATATTTACATATGTCACCAAGTGATTATAATAAGCAATCAAAATAGTGCAAATCAATCACGAAAAAGCTCCCTACCATAATGACAAAATTTATAGTAGGGAGTATATATTTAAATTCACTTAATCTTAAATTTTTAATTTTCTAATTTTCTTTTCTTCGTAATAAGCAACAATGGCTAATAATATCATTCCTAAGAATAAAGCTACATAGAATACAATAAATACATCTGTCCAACCACTCAACGTAAACCCAAAAATATTTAGACCATTACGTGTTGGGTCAGCGATTGCTGCCAGACCCACTTTAGCCATTGAATCTCCGAATAGATATGCAAATGAACCTGTCATACCGTTAGCGACACTAATTGCATTTTTAGGAACAAATCCAGTCAAAGATACACCAATGAGTAACTGTGGACCGAAGATTAAAGCACCTAATGCAAATAGAGAAATATTGACCATTGTCACGCTTGTTGCATTGGTATAGAAGAGTACAACAAAGGTGATCATAAACATACATCCAATCGCTACAATCGCACGACGACCTTTTAATAAATCTGAGATATAGCCCCATAATAAACTAGCTACTAATGCACCTATTTCAAAGTAAAAAATAGTATTCACCGCGTCACCTTTATTAAAGTGTAAATGCTCTGATACGTATAGCGGTGCCCAGTTATCAATACCAATACGCACGATATATACAAAAACATTAGAGATACACAAAATCCAAATCACTGGATTTCCCAGGATATATTTTTTAAAGATATCCCATTTAGTCATACCTTGAGAATCAATATTTTCTTGATCGATAGGCTCTTCCCAAATTTCTTCAGCACGATTCCAACCTAATTCTTCTGGATCATCTTTCCCAATAAATAATGTCACGATTCCAATGATTAAAGCGATGACGGAAGGAAAAATAAACATTCCAACCACATTACCGTGGAAAAATGTATTCGCACCCCAAAGTGCGACACCACCAGCAATAGCACCACCAATGTTATGTGATGTATTCCAAAAGCCTAAATAACGACCGCGCTTTGTTCGAGGCGCCCACCTTGAAATCGTTGAGTAACTTGCAGGCCCACCCACAGATTGAAATATACCGTTAAGCCCCCACAATACAATTAATAGCCCCATCACGGAACCGAAATAACTTAATACAAATCCCATAATAAGTACTGTAATAGCAGATAATATTAATAAGAAAGAAATAATACGCTTCGTATTACGACCATCAACGAAATAACCAAGTATTGTTTTTCCTAAACCGTAAGTAATACTAAACGCTAATCCTATATAACCTAGTTCTAATGTTGTTAATCCGATTTCTTCTTTTAATAACGGTTGTGCTGCTTTAAAATTGTTTCGAATTAAATACATCGCCATGTAAACAAAGAATACGACAAAAAACGCTTGCATAAAGTTTCTAAGCCATAATTTGCGTTGTACAGCTAATGGTATCCCTTTGTTTGGCATTTTATGAATATCAAAAAAGTTCATCCCTAACACCCCTATCATTTTCGTTAAAAAAAATATATCACATTAATGTAAGCGCTTAATATCCTTAAAAGTATTAAATTATCCAAAAAACTGAACTTAATATGTGAGGTGTTAGAGGAGTTGTGAGTTAGTGCTAAAGTTAATAAATAGTTAATGGCATTTGAAACATTTTCTATATAAAATACTTTGTATTGTACGAGCAAAAGAACATTTATATAACAAACAATGGAGGACATCATGATTTTAACTATCTTATTTATCTTTTTCTGTATTCGACTAATCAGCTTAAAGATATCAATGCAACATGCAAAACAGCTAAAGGTAGATGGCGCCGTAGAATATGGTATTAAAAATTCAAAATTTCTAGCCATTACTCACGTGTTGATTTACATGAGTGCAGCTATAGAAGCATTCATTCGTAAGGATACATTTAGTCTACTTAACGGCATTGGCTTAATCATATTGATTATCGCTTATATCATGCTATTTATAGTTATTAAGACATTAGGTCGTATTTGGACATTGAAATTATTTATACTGCCCAATCACCCTATTATCAAGTCAGGATTATATAAAGTAACGAAGCATCCAAACTATTTTTTAAATATCATTCCCGAATTAATTGGTGTATTGCTACTAACACATGCTACATACACAACAATCTTATTAGTTCCATATGCTTATTTTTTAATTGTACGTATCCGTCAAGAAGAGAAATTAATGAATATATAAAATAAAAAGCCTACAATCACGCGGTTCAGAATACACATCTTTAAAGCAACATTTTGAAGAATGCGCTATTTAAACATACGTGTTTGTAGGTTTTTTAATACAAAGACGTAGATATGCCAGTGATAAGTTTCAGACATACCATTTGCATATTGTTGTATTACTGGTAGAAATTGGGGAGCTATTCTTTTTAGAGTGCTGTATGTCTTACGTCAGACAACCCTCACACTTACCTTTACTTCAATTTATTACATCTATCTTTGGCATGTAAAAAGATTTAATAATATTAGATTTGTCTTTTTTACTAAACTAAAAAATCCCAATGTACATCATTGAGATTTATCAAAATTTTTATTAGGTGATATTAAAACTCACTTACTAGATACATAACTTTTATAGGTTAATTCTGTTTTTCTTACCGAACAATTTGTTAAATAGCTCATATGTTTTTCAAATTAAGTTAAAGATGAGAATCTAAAAAACATACTATGTTTCAATGTAAATATAGATTAGTTTAGGTGCTTATTTCATAAATAATCCCTTTAATTTAACTGTTAATTAGGACTAAAGATGAATGCATACATTTTATTAACTAGTATATCCAAATAATAATTATTATACTAAGTTTAATAAAAAATAAATTCACTTCACTTTTTGTTGAAATTGTCTTTTTGAAATTGAATTAGAATATTCCAATTGCAGGTTTAATTTATTAGAAAATAAAGTTTTATCATTACTTATCTGATTTATTGCAATGCTTAAATCATAGTAATTATCTAATTTATATATATTACTACTATGGACAAATTGTCTATTGTGAATAGTTTCTTCAAATGCAATTATAATCATTTCATGTGCAAATGCTAAGTACATACTTTCAAATATCTCTTTCCCCTTATTTATATCTAAATAGATATCGCATTTACGACATAAATTTAAGATAGTTTTCTCAGTACTTTTTGGGTATAAATTTATATTTTGTATTCCATCTAATTGTAATAATCTTGAAGACATTTCAGTTTTAGATGCAATATGAAATGTGACGTTCTGATTCTCTCTCGCAATATATTCTACATATGGAATATTATCAGAATTAGTTATTATAAGTGCTTCATTACTATATTTGTTTACTTTCAAGAATTCGTACACATAACCACTATTTTCAATTTTATGTCGATATGAAGTTTCTACAGAATCCATTACACGATAATATTCTTTTTTATCAGGAATTAAAATTTTCAAGTTATCTATATTTTTTAAAGCAATTTTCATGTTTTCAGGTAAATCATCTTTAATTTTTTCTTGCCAAAATATTCTACACTTCATGTTAAAATCCCGTTGTCTATACAAAAACAGAAATGATGTTGCAAATGAATTAAGCACAATATCTTTTATAGATAAATTTGCTTTTTCAAAAAAGTACGATAAAAACGAGATACGATTATCAAAGAATATCTCTTTATTATTCCATCTTAATATTAAATCCTTAGTAACAAGATTCTCCACTAAAAATTCATTATTATTTTGGTCAAAATAACGTTTCATTATTTGATTTTGATTGTCATCCATGACTAATTGAGCATATCGAAAACCATATTGGTTATAATAATCTATGAATTGAACATGTTCCTTTTTATTAAACCATTCTACTGAAGCCACCACTCTATTACGATATCCCTTTTGATATAAAATTTTGCCTCTTATTTTATCCTTATCCTTAATCACAGCTGATTGATTGGAACCTTCAATTTCCCAATATTTCGGGACTGGAACATCGTTGAAGTAAAGAGGGCTTTCATTTTCGATTGAGTTTCCAGAAAAAAAATTATAAGGCGACAATACATCACTGGGTAAGAATCCATTATCATTAACAACGACAGTTGTAGACTTAATATTCGCATTTATAAATGTTTTATATAATTGAAGCGTTTTACTATTTAAGTTATCGTATAAATTAATCATTTAGCACCTCATCAATTAAGTTTTTCCACTTTTCTTTAATATTTCCTATCAAATAGTTATTTGCAATTTTATATGACTCCGCTCTAGTTTTTTCATTATCTTGAGTAAAGAATAGTAATAGCTTATTTGTGAGTTCAGTTATTAAAGTATCTTCATCCAAATTAGTTATATCTATAGGTACTCTATAACCATTAACATTATTTTTGATAAAAGTGGTATTACCATAATATACATCCAAACCTATTATTCCAAGACCAGAACCAACGGCTTCCATTAGTGTTAATCCGAATCCTTCACTTGTAGAACCTGAAAGATATAGTTCATAAGATTTATATATATCAGTAAGATCCATGTGTCCTTTGAGGTGGATATAATTATTAGCTTGATAGTTATCTATAATTTGTTGCAGTTTTTGTCTTTCCGAACCCTCACCGTATATATCAAAGCTAATATCTTCATTTATTTTGTGTGCTTTAATGACAGCCTTAATAAGCCAATCAACATGTTTCTCAATTGCTAAGCGAGAAGCTGTAATCATAGAAAATGGCTTTCTTTGTTGTTCAAATTTCAAATATTTAATATTTCCCACTGGAATAGTATATATTTTAGGTTTAAGATTCTTATATTTTTCAAATTGTAGTTGCAAAACATCCCTTTGATCTTCTGTAGCAACAATAAAAAAGTCAATATACTGAGCATTATTAAACACATATTCATAATTATTATTCCATAAAACATATTGGTCATTCGTATTTGAATGATTGTAGTGTTCAGCGTGAATTACTACTCCTATGTGACCTTCTCTTTTATTCTCCAAAATAACTTGCCCAATATTTTTAGAACGGTCTACCAATAAAATATCATTATCTTTTAAATTAAGTTGACTAATAAAATACCCTATAAATTCTTTCTTTGAATATAAAATCTTATTCGGAAAGATATACATATTATCGTCGTCTTTTACTATTTCCTCATAAGCTACGCTCCCATTTTCATTAAAAAATTTTCGCAAATAAACTTTAGCTTTTTTATTATATGGTGCATAATACTCTGTAAAAACTTTAGTATAGGTATAAAATTCTTTTCGAATCAGTTTACCACTGGAAACAAATTCAGCACGATCAACAAAATCTTCATTTTTATACTTCAAATAACAATTGACATAACAACTTTTATTATTAAAATAAATTCTTTTTACTTTAGGCTTTATACTTATAACTTTTATATCGTTTGATTCAAGTTTTTCGATAATATTGTCAATTGTATACGAAGTAGGTTTAATCTTAATATCTGTAAAATATTGATATATCCATATTACTTCCTCATTTGCTATACCTAGATTACTAGTAAGTGTTTGTATATTTTCTTTATTTATAAAATCCAAAAATATAAACTTAAAATCTTCATTCAAGTCATCCAATATATTTCTTCGATAAAGTTGTGCATACTCAACACCACTACTCGCCCAACCAATACCAAAATTCAGATTATAAATTGTCATATTATCCCTACTTCTGTTAAATATGTATGTGCAACAAGGCAAGCTAAATTTATTAGCTTGCCCTGTTAATATAATAATCATTTTCAAATTATTTTTCTTCTTTTTTACGACGTCTACCTAATAACGTGATTCCTCCAAATGCTGCTAGCATACTACCAATTAAACCAGCACGATGATCTTCTTGACCAGTGTCAGGTAATTCTGAATCCGATTCGCTTGTTGATTCGCTGTCTG
>NZ_KV831308.1:12915-66540 GCF_001837075.1 Staphylococcus sp. HMSC063F05 | reverse complement strand
TAATTATAAGTACTTGACTAATCGTAGGAAAGAGGCTGGGACAAACACAGGCTTTTTCAATACATTGGCAGATTGAGTGTCATTGAAGAAGCTCGAAATTTAGAAAAATGTATTTTTGATGAGTGAACATTTACGATTTGAATTAAAATAAAAGCAAGAGAAACAAAAACGTTACTCTTGCTTAAATCTACGTATGTTAGATAAAGAATCCTGCAATAGCCGCTGATATAAACGAAACAAGTGTTGCACCAAATAATAATTTTATTCCGAAACGAGCAACAACGTCACCTTTTTCATCATTCAATGATTTAATAGCTCCTGAAATAATACCAATTGAACTAAAGTTTGCGAATGATACTAAGAAGACAGAGGTAATTCCTTTAGCATGTTCCGATAATCCAGTCGCTTTACCTAAATCTTGCATTGCTACAAATTCATTAGATAGTAATTTTGTAGCCATTACTGAACCAGATTGAACTGCATCTTGCCACGGTATTCCAGTTAGGAAAGCGAAAGGTGCAAAAATAAATCCAATAAGCGTTTGGAAGTTCCATTGAATAGCACCACCAGACATAAAGCTTAAGATTCCACTCACCATTCCATTTAATAAAGCAATAATTGCAATATAACCTATCAGCATAGCGCCTACAATAACTGCTACTTTAAATCCATCTAGTATATACTCCCCAAGCATTTCAAAGAAAGATTGTTTTTTTGTTTCGTTCTCATCAATTAATAATTTGTCGTCTTCCTCATTGACTTTATAAGGATTAATGATAGATGCAATGATAAAACCACCAAACAAGTTAAGCACTACTGCAGTAACAACATATTTTGGTTCAATAAGTGTAAAATAAGCGCCTATAATTGATGCTGATACCGTTGACATCGCTGAAGCAGTTAATGTATATAAGCGTTGTTTAGGTATGTAAGGTAATTGTTTTTTTAATGAGATAAAGACTTCAGATTGTCCTAGAATTGCTGCCGCGACCGCATTGTAAGATTCTAAACGGCCCATTCCATTAATTTTTGAAATTAAAAATCCCAGTAAGTTAATAATTAGTGGAAGTATTCGTGTATATTGTAATATACCAATCAATGCTGAAATAAAAACAATAGGTAACAAAACGCTAAAGAAGAATGGTGGTTGTTTAGGATCAATAAATTTAAAGCCACCAAATACAAAATTGACACCGACCGCTGCTTTAGCTAATAAATAATTAAAACCATCTGAAATACTCCCAATAACTGAAATTCCCAAATTAGTTTTAAGTAATATAAATGCAAATATTAGTTGAATTACTAATAGCAATCCAACATATCGCCAGCGAATATTTTTTCTGTCTGAACTAAATAAAACTGCGAGTGCTAAAAAGAAAATGATTCCTAATATCCCAATCACAATATGCATATTTCTTCATTCCTTTAAATTTTTTCTATTTTCTATCATACAACAAAATGAACACGCTAACATCATTAATTTGAAATTTTAAAATCAAATTGGTTGAAAAAGGTCAAAGATGGTCATATAATATAGTCAAAGAAGGTCAAAAAAGAGGTGATATCTATGCACAATATGTCCGACATCATAGAACAATACATTAAGCGGTTATTTGAAGAAGCAGATGAAGATGTTGTAGAAATACAACGCGCTCATATTGCTCAACGTTTCGATTGTGTTCCTTCTCAACTTAACTATGTTATTAAGACACGTTTTACTAATGAACATGGTTATGAAATAGAAAGTAAACGTGGTGGCGGTGGTTACATTCGAATCACTAAAATTGAAAATAAAGATGCTACAGGTTATATTAATCACTTACTACAATTAATAGGTCCATCTATTTCTCAACAACAAGGGTATTATGTCATAGATGGTTTGTTAGATAAAGGTTTGATCAATGAAAGAGAAGCTAAAATGATACAGACCATTATTGATAGAGAAACTTTAAAAATGGATGTTGTTGCACGCGATATTATTAGAGCTAATATCTTAAAACGATTACTACCAGTTATTAATTATTACTAGGTTAGGTGAGGTGTTTAAAATTGCTTTGTGAAAATTGCCATTTTAATGAAGCGGAAGTTAAACTTACTGTTAAAGGTATAGATAGTACGCATGAAAAATGGGTATGTTCAGTATGTGCCCAAGGAGAAAACCCCTGGTTACATTCTAACGATGATAATACGTATCATACACACCAAGACGATATAGAAGAAGCATTTGTAGTGAAACAGATACTTCAACACCTTGCTGCAAAACATGGTATTAATTTTCATGAGATGGCATTTAAAGAAGAAAAAAAATGCCCAACGTGTCAGATGACACTTAAGGATATTGCACATGTTGGTAAGCTTGGGTGTGCTGATTGTTATGCTACGTTTAAAGAAGACATCATTGATATAGTTCAACGTGTTCAAGGTGGTCAATTTGAACATGTAGGAAAAACACCACAATCATCGTATAAGAAACTTGCAATAAAAAAGCAAATTGAAGAAAAATCAAAATATCTAAATAAATTGATAGATGGTCAAGAGTTTGAAGAGGCAGCGATTGTTCGTGATGAAATTAAAGCTTTAAAAAGTGAGAGCGAGGTGTCTCATGATGAGTAATATCCATACTAATATTAGTGAGTGGATGAAGATGTCTGAGGAGACACCTGTTATTATTTCTTCCAGAATTCGATTAGCTAGAAATCTTGAAAACCATGTCCACCCACTTATGTTCCCTTCAGAGCAAGAAGGATATCGAGTGATAAATGAAGTTCAAGATGCGCTTTCCAACTTAACTTTAAATCGATTAGATACGATGGATCAACAAAGTAAAATGAAATTGGTTGCGAAACATCTTGTGAGTCCTGAACTAGTGAAACAACCTGCTTCAGCAGTAATGTTAAATGATGATGAATCGGTAAGTGTTATGATAAACGAAGAAGATCATATACGAATACAGGCTCTAGGAACTGATTTATCGCTAAAGGATTTATATCAACGCGCTTCTAAAATTGATGATGAATTAGATAAAGCGTTAGACATTAGTTATGATGAGCATTTAGGATATTTAACTACCTGTCCTACTAATATTGGTACAGGAATGCGTGCAAGTGTGATGTTACATTTACCTGGACTCTCCATTATGAAAAGAATGAACAGAATTGCACAAACAATTAATCGTTTTGGATTTACAATTCGAGGTATATACGGAGAAGGGTCACAAGTATATGGTCACATTTATCAGGTTTCAAACCAACTTACACTAGGGAAAACAGAAGAAGACATTATCGATAACTTAACTGAAGTTGTAAATCAAATTATAAATGAAGAAAAGCAAATAAGAGAAAGACTTGATAAACACAATTCTGTAGAGACACTGGATAGAGTTTATCGATCATTAGGTGTACTACAAAACAGTAGAATTATTTCTATGGAAGAAGCCTCATATCGTTTGAGCGAAGTGAAACTAGGTATTGATTTGAATTATATTTTGCTTGAAAATTTTAAATTTAATGAATTAATGGTAGCAATACAGTCACCATTTTTAATAGATGACGATGATAATAGAACAGTAAATGAAAAAAGAGCTGATTTATTAAGAGAACATATAAAATAGGAGGTATTTATACATGTTATTTGGTAGATTGACAGAGCGTGCACAACGTGTGTTGTCACATGCACAAGAGGAAGCAATTCGTTTGAACCATTCTAATATTGGAACAGAACATCTTTTGCTTGGTTTAATGAAAGAGCCAGAAGGTATAGCAGCAAAGGTATTAGAAAGTTTTAATATTACTGAAGATAAAGTCATCGAAGAAGTTGAAAAACTTATCGGTCACGGTCAAGAGCAAATGGGCACACTACATTATACACCGAGAGCAAAAAAAGTAATTGAACTGTCTATGGATGAAGCTCGAAAGCTACATCATAACTTTGTAGGAACAGAGCATATACTATTAGGTTTAATTAGAGAAAATGAAGGTGTTGCAGCACGTGTATTTGCAAACCTAGATTTAAATATTACTAAAGCACGTGCCCAAGTTGTAAAAGCTTTAGGAAGTCCAGAAATGAGTAATAAAAATGCGCAAGCTAATAAGTCTAATAACACGCCTACTTTAGATGGATTAGCTAGAGATTTAACTGTTATTGCTAAAGATGGAACGTTAGATCCAGTCGTAGGACGAGATAAAGAAATTACTCGTGTAATTGAAGTTTTAAGTCGTCGTACTAAAAATAATCCTGTGCTAATTGGTGAACCCGGTGTTGGTAAAACAGCAATTGCTGAAGGGCTTGCGCAAGCAATTGTTAAAAATGAAGTACCAGAAACTTTAAAAGACAAACGTGTAATGTCATTAGATATGGGTACAGTCGTAGCTGGCACTAAATATCGTGGTGAATTTGAAGAAAGATTGAAAAAAGTTATGGAGGAAATCCATCAAGCTGGTAATGTTATTCTATTTATCGATGAACTTCATACTTTAGTTGGCGCTGGTGGCGCAGAAGGAGCAATTGATGCATCTAATATTTTAAAACCTGCTTTAGCTCGTGGAGAATTGCAATGTATAGGTGCCACAACATTAGATGAATATCGTAAAAATATAGAAAAAGACGCTGCATTAGAACGTCGTTTTCAACCAATTCAAGTGGATGAACCTACAGTTGAAGACACGATTGAAATCTTAAAAGGATTACGTGACCGTTATGAGGCTCATCACAGAATTAATATCTCAGATGAAGCTTTAGAAGCGGCTGCTAAATTGAGTGATCGCTATGTTTCAGATCGTTTCTTGCCAGATAAAGCCATTGACTTAATTGATGAGGCAAGTTCAAAAGTTAGACTTAAAAGTCATACAACGCCAAGTAATTTAAAAGAGATTGAACAAGAAATTGATAAAGTAAAAAATGAAAAAGATGCTGCAGTTCATGCTCAAGAATTTGAAAATGCCGCTAATTTAAGAGATAAGCAATCTAAACTTGAAAAGCAATATGAAGATGCTAAAAATGAATGGAAAAATGCACAAGGTGGTTTAGATACTGCCTTATCTGAAGAAAATATCGCTGAAGTAATAGCTGGTTGGACAGGTATTCCTTTAACTAAAATTAATGAAACTGAATCAGATCGTTTATTGAATCTTGAAGATACACTTCATAAACGTGTCATTGGACAAAACGATGCTGTCAATTCAATTAGTAAAGCTGTTAGAAGAGCTCGTGCTGGTCTTAAAGATCCAAAACGTCCAATCGGTAGTTTTATTTTCTTAGGACCTACAGGTGTGGGTAAAACTGAATTGGCTCGTGCTTTAGCTGAATCTATGTTTGGTGAAGACGATGCAATGATTCGCGTAGATATGAGTGAATTTATGGAGAAACATGCTGTCAGTCGATTAGTTGGTGCACCTCCAGGATATGTAGGACATGATGACGGCGGTCAATTGACTGAAAAAGTTAGACGTAAACCATACTCTGTGATTTTATTTGATGAAATTGAGAAAGCACATCCTGACGTATTTAATATTCTTCTACAAGTTTTAGATGATGGTCATTTAACAGATACTAAAGGTCGTACTGTGGACTTCCGTAATACTGTGATTATTATGACTTCTAATGTGGGAGCTCAAGAATTACAGGACCAACGCTTTGCTGGTTTTGGAGGTGCTTCAGAAGGTAGTGACTACGAAACTGTCAGAAAAACAATGATGAAAGAATTAAAAAATTCATTCCGACCAGAATTCTTAAACCGTGTTGATGACATTATTGTCTTCCACAAACTTACAAAAGATGAATTAAAAGAAATTGTTACAATGATGGTAAATAAACTTACTCACCGTCTTTCAGAGCAAAATATTAATATTGTTGTTACTGATAAAGCGAAAGAAAAAATTGCAGAAGAAGGATATGATCCTGAATATGGTGCTAGACCACTCATTAGAGCAATTCAAAAAACGGTTGAAGATAATTTAAGCGAATTGATTTTAGATGGAAATAAAATTGAAGGTAAAGAAGTAACAATTGATCATGATGGTAAAGAATTTAAGTATGATATTCATGAAATTACAGCTAAAAAAGAAACAACAGAATCATAATTAAATTATTATAACTTTAATTTCGCATATTGAGTTACTACAATTATAACGTTAAATATTAAATTAAGAAGAGTGAGATAGAAAGCGTAAGTAATTCGCTGTCTCACTTGGTAATGAGGACTAGAGTTGAAAATTGAGATTAGCCCAAGTTCAACTCGGTTGTCAATTGCCAATAAATAAAATGCCTGGGACAATCATTGTCTCAGGCATTTTCTATACTAAGATAATCACTTAAATATATAATAATAAACAATGAATGAGGTAAATCAATTTAAAATTTTACTTATATTTTTGCTGAATCATCATTAGTATAATTGCCAGAATGTTTAAACAGATAAGCATATGATGAATGTTATAGGTTCATTATAGAAATATTATGAAAGGGTTATAGACTTATAAGTGTTATCAACATCATTATTTAATTTTAATTTGTCAGATTCAACTTGTCAGTTTAAAATAGATTTGTTCATATTAAATCGGAGGTGTCTCAATGGCCAAGAAAAAAGTAATATTCGAATGTATGGCATGTGGCTATCAATCTCCTAAGTGGATGGGCAAGTGCCCTAACTGCGGTGCGTGGAATCAAATGGAAGAAATAGTAGAAAAGGTTGCTCATCCTAAACATGGTGTAAAAACAAAAGAAACAGCAGGTAAGGTACAAAAGTTAAATAGTGTTAAGCATGAAGCTACCCCTAGATTACTTACAGAATCAAAGGAATTTAACCGTGTTTTAGGTGGAGGTATTGTAAGTGGTTCGTTAGTACTAATAGGTGGAGACCCAGGTATTGGTAAGTCGACTTTATTGCTACAAATTTGTGCTGCGCTGTCACAAAATAAGAATGTTTTATATATTACTGGTGAGGAATCTATTAATCAAACTAAGTTGCGCGCTGATCGTTTAGAAGAAGATTCTAGTCATCTTAATGTTTTAGCTGAAACTGATTTAGAAGTGATACATCAAACTGTAAAAGAAGAGAGACCTGACTTACTTGTTGTTGATTCGATTCAAACAATCTATCATCCGGAAATTAGTTCCGCACCTGGATCGGTATCACAAGTAAGAGAGAGTACGCAGAGTTTAATGAACATTGCTAAACAAATGAATATTGCCACATTTATTGTGGGACACGTAACAAAAGAAGGACAAATCGCCGGACCAAGATTATTGGAACATATGGTTGATACAGTTCTTTATTTTGAAGGAGATGAGCATCACGCATATCGTATCCTTAGAGCAGTAAAAAATAGATTTGGTTCTACAAATGAGATGGGGATTTTCGAAATGAAGCAAAGTGGATTAAAAGGTGTACTTAATCCTTCTGAAATGTTTTTAGAAGAACGTTCTACAAATGTTCCGGGCTCTACAATCGTCCCCACTATGGAAGGAACAAGACCACTACTCATTGAAGTCCAAGCGCTTGTTACACCAACAACATTTAATAATCCTAGACGAATGGCTACAGGTATAGATCATAATCGATTAAGTTTACTTATGGCGGTTCTAGAAAAAAAGGAAAACTATTTACTCCAACAACAAGATGCCTATATTAAAGTAGCAGGTGGCGTCAAATTAACAGAACCTGCTGTTGATTTAAGCATTATTGTTGCGACAGCTTCAAGTTTTAAAGATCAAGCTGTTGATGGATTAGATTGTTTTGTGGGTGAAGTTGGATTAACAGGTGAAGTACGCAGAGTATCTCGCATAGAGCAACGTGTTCAAGAAGCGGCCAAACTAGGGTTTAAAAGAGCTATTATTCCACAGACAAATATTGGAGGTTGGACATTCCCAGAAGGCATCCAAGTCGTTGGTGTTTCATCAGTACATGAAGCTTTGAAATATGCATTACATTCAAAACAGCGATAAGCCATATTGTTAAGCCATACTAGGATATAACATCAATGGAAGGAGGCTATAAATTGAATATAACAAAAGCAATTGTTGTAGCAATCTATATCATTGTTGGTGCAGCACTTGGTGTTATAATTATACCCGAAGTTGTTACAGATCTTGGCATTCATCACCATGCGGTTATCACTAATTATTATGTAGATGGTTTCATAGGGATCATTATATTTTTTATAATATTTGGATTGTTCATTAATAAAGTAACATATGCTTTTAAACAATTTGAACAATTAATCATGAGACGTAGTGCGGTAGAAATATTATTTGCTACAATTGGTTTAATTATTGGTTTATTTATTTCAGTGATGGTTTCTTTTATCTTAGAAATGATAGGTAATTCCATATTAAATCACTTTGTACCTATGATAATCACTATTATTTTATGTTATTTAGGGTTTCAATTTGGTCTGAAAAAAAGAGATGAAATGCTTATGTTTTTACCAGAGAATATGGCACGTTCCATGTCTAATAATATACGAAGAGCGACACCTAAGATTGTAGATACAAGTGCCATTATCGATGGAAGGATATTAGATATTATACGTTGCGGATTTATCGATGGTGATATATTGATACCACAAGGCGTTATAAATGAATTACAGGTTATAGCGGATGCTAAAGATAGCGTGAAACGTGAAAAAGGTCAAAGAGGATTAGATATTTTGAATCAACTTTATGATTTAGATTATCCTACACGCGTTATACATCCAACTCAATCCCATAGTGATATAGATACATTATTAATTAAATTAGCACAACAGTATCATGCACATGTGATTACGACTGATTTTAATTTAAATAAAGTATGTCACGTTCAAGGAATTACAGCACTCAACGTTAATGATTTATCGGAAGCAATCAAACCTAATGTACATCAAGGCGACCAGTTAAGTATTTTATTAACGAAGATAGGTAAAGAGCCAGGACAAGGCGTAGGATATTTAGATGATGGTACAATGGTGGTTGTTGATAACGCGAAGAGTTACATTGGTCAACAAGTTAATTTAGAGGTCGTAAGTTTGTTACAAACATCATCAGGAAGAATTGTTTTTGCGAAATTTGTTGACTGAAATTTTATAGATTATCTCTGTTAGAATAAGGGTTTCATGTGAAACGTATCGTACGAATTTAGGTACTATATTTAAGTGGAATATTTCAAATTGATTTTATTTAACAAGGTTATGCATATTAAACATGTGACTTATCAAAGAGTCCTTTAAGTGCTACAATATTATTGAAATATTAGGTGGATTAGAATATTCAATATTTAATCAAGTTATTCATCAAGGTATACTTTAGGGTATCTTTATCGTTTGAATAACTTTTTTAAAATTAAACCACTTACAATAAACTACCGCATTTATTTGCATATTTTGATAGTGGTCATAGTTATCATTTTACTGATGTATAATTTGCAAAGTATTTTAATTAATATTTGGCTATTTATTATCCACACAATTAATAGTAGGAGTGAAAATAATGAGTGAACGTATCAGAGTAAGATATGCGCCAAGTCCAACAGGATATTTGCATATTGGTAATGCAAGAACAGCATTATTCAATTATTTATTTGCTAAACATTATAATGGTGATTTTGTTGTTCGCATCGAAGATACAGATAGTAAACGTAATTTAGAAGATGGTGAATCTTCACAATTCGATAATCTAAAATGGTTAGGTTTGGATTGGGATGAATCTGTCGATAAAGATAAAGGTTTTGGACCTTATCGTCAATCTGAACGTGCAGAAATCTATAATCCACTAATTCAACAGCTATTAGAGGAAGACAAAGCATATAAATGTTATATGACTGAAGAAGAGTTAGAAGCAGAGCGTGAAGCTCAAATTGCTCGTGGAGAGATGCCAAGATATGGTGGACAACATGCGCACTTAACAGAAGAACAGCGTCAACAGTACGAAGCGGAAGGGCGTAAACCATCAATTCGTTTCCGTGTGCCTAAAGATCAAACATATACTTTCAATGACATGGTTAAAGGAGAAATTTCCTTTGAATCTGACAATATCGGAGACTGGGTAATTGTAAAAAAAGATGGTGTTCCGACTTATAATTTTGCAGTTGCCGTAGATGATCATTATATGCAAATATCAGATGTTATACGTGGTGATGACCATGTTTCAAATACACCTAAGCAGTTAATGATATATGAAGCATTTGGATGGGAAGCACCTCGTTTTGGTCATATGTCACTCATTGTTAATGAAGAGCGTAAAAAATTAAGCAAGCGAGATGGTCAAATCCTACAATTTATCGAGCAATATCGTGACTTAGGATATCTTCCAGAAGCATTATTTAACTTTATTACATTGTTAGGTTGGTCACCTGAAGGTGAAGAGGAAATCTTTTCTAAAGAAGAATTTATAAAGATTTTTGATGAAAAACGCTTGTCTAAGTCTCCAGCTATGTTCGATAGACAAAAACTTGCTTGGGTTAACAATCAGTATATGAAAACAAAAGATACAGAAACAGTATTCGAACTTGCATTACCTCATTTAATCAAGGCTAATCTTATACCTGAAAACCCATCAGAAAAGGATAGAGAATGGGGACGTAAATTAATAGCGTTGTATCAAAAAGAAATGAGTTACGCTGGTGAAATTGTTCCATTATCAGAAATGTTCTTCCATGAAATGCCGGAACTTGGAAAAGATGAACAAGAGGTATTACAAGGAGAACAAGTGCCAGAACTAATGAACCATTTATATGGTAAATTAGAATCTTTAGAATCGTTTGAGGCAACTGAAATTAAGAAAATGATTAAAGAAGTTCAAAAAGAAACTGGTATTAAAGGTAAACAATTATTTATGCCTATTCGTGTTGCTGTTACTGGACAAATGCATGGTCCTGAATTACCTAACACAATTGAAGTATTAGGCAAAGATAAAGTATTGTCACGCTTAAAAAACCTTGTTTAAATAAATATTAAGTCATAAAGTGTTTACGACTTGAAATTTTACAAGTGACAACATATGATTATAAATATAAAGTGATTCAAAGGATTAGTAGTTAAATGTTTATGTGTCAGAGAGTGTGCGGTAGCTGTGAGCACATCATAAATATTAATGAATGCACCTTTGTTAATAAAAATAAATAATTGAGATGAGAATAGTAATAAATCAAATATGAGTATTGCTATTAAATGAAGAGTGGAACCGTGCGAGAGCGCCTCTAGCAACAAATGTTAGAGGTGCTCTTTTCATATTTTTAAACTTATGATACCGATGATATTCCGCATAGTGATTTAAACGTGTTGAAATTAATTTGATTAGACTGAGGGGGAGACGTTCGTGTTAAAAAGAATGAGAGACGATATAAAGATGGTGTTTGAACAGGATCCTGCAGCGCGCTCGACTTTAGAAGTAATAACTACTTACGCTGGATTACATGCAGTTTGGAGTCACTTAATTGCCCATAAATTATATAAAAATAGACGCTATGTAGCAGCCAGAATGATTTCTCAACTATCACGTTTTTTTACCGGAATTGAAATACATCCAGGTGCAAAAATCGGTAAGCGTTTATTTATCGACCATGGCATGGGTGTAGTTATTGGAGAAACATGTACAATTGGTGATAATGTTACTATTTATCAAGGAGTTACTTTAGGTGGTACAGGCAAAGAAAAAGGAAAACGCCATCCTGATATTGGTGATAATGTTTTGATAGCAGCTGGATCTAAGATATTAGGTAATATAAAAATTGAATCAAATGTGAATATTGGAGCTAATTCCGTAGTATTACAGTCTGTTCCTAGTTATACAACTGTAGTAGGTATACCAGGTCACATTGTTAAACAAGAAGGTAGACGTATTGGTAAAACATTTGATCACCGTAACTTACCTGATCCACTTTACGAACAAATTAAACACTTAGAAAGACAGCTTGAAAAAGCTAAGAATGGAGAGATTCAAGATGATTACATTATATAATACCTTAACACGTCGGAAAGAGACGTTTGAGCCCATTGAACCAGGTAAGGTCAAAATGTATGTATGTGGGCCAACAGTTTACAATTATATTCATATTGGAAATGCACGACCAGCTATTAATTATGATGTAGTCAGAAGATATTTCGAATATAAGGGATATGAAGTCATCTATGTTTCTAATTTCACAGACGTTGATGATAAACTCATTAATCGCTCTAAAGAACTTAATGAAAGTGTTCCTGAAATTGCTGAAAAGTATATTAAAGCTTTTTATGAGGACGTTGGTGCTTTGAATGTGAAAAAGGCTACATCTAATCCGCGTGTGATGCATCATATGGGTGAAATTATTGATTTTATTAAAGAATTAGTAGATGAAGGTTATGCATATGAAAGTGACGGTGATGTCTATTTTAGAACACGTCAATTTGATGGATATGGTAAATTAAGTCATCAATCATTAGATGATTTGAAAGTTGGCGCTCGTATTGAAGCTGGAGAACAAAAAGAAGATGCGCTAGATTTTACTTTATGGAAGAAAGCTAAACCAGGTGAAATTAGTTGGAATAGTCCATTTGGTAAAGGTAGACCAGGTTGGCACATTGAATGTTCAGTAATGGCTTATCATGAACTAGGGTCTACAATAGATATTCACGCAGGTGGTTCAGATTTACAATTTCCGCATCATGAAAATGAAATTGCTCAATCAGAGGCTCATAATCATGCACCTTTCGCAAATTATTGGATGCATAATGGTTTTATTAATATTGATAATGAGAAAATGAGTAAGTCTCTAGGAAATTTCATTTTAGTTCACGATATCATTAAAGAAGTCGATCCAGACGTATTACGATTCTTTATGATTAGTGTGCATTATCGTAGCCCAATAAACTACAATTTAGAATTAGTAGGTGCGGCGCGAAGTGGTCTTGAACGTATACGTAATAGCTACAAGTTAATTGAGGAAAGAGAACAAATTGCCTCAGATTTGGAAGAACAATCAGAATATATACAACATATAGATAAAATACTAAATCAATTTGAAACGGTAATGGATGATGACTTTAATACTGCTAATGCAGTAACTGCATGGTATGACTTAGCTAAACTTGCAAATAAATATGTATTAGAAAATACAACTTCAACAAAAGTTTTAAATAGATTTAAAGAAGTGTACAGCATTTTTAGTGACGTCCTTGGTGTACCACTTAAGAGTAAAGAAACTGAAGAGTTACTAGATGAAGACATTGAACAATTGATTGAGGAGCGTAATGAAGCACGTAAAAATAAAGATTTCGCTCGAGCAGATGAAATTAGAGATATGTTAAAAGCACGTCATATCATTTTAGAAGATACCCCCCAAGGTGTAAGATTTAAACGTGGCTAAACATATGAACGTAAAACTTCTTAATCCTTTAACATTGGCATATATGGGTGATGCAGTACTTGATCAACATGTGCGTGAATATATCGTGCTAAAATTACAAAGTAAACCTCATCGTTTGCACCAAGTATCGAAAAGTTACGTTTCAGCGAAAAGTCAAGCTAAGACTTTAGAGTATTTGTTAGATATTGACTGGTTTACAGAGGAAGAGCTAAGTGTTTTAAAACGAGGACGTAACGCTAAAAGTTATACAAAAGCTAAAAATACTGACATTCAAACTTATCGTAAAAGTTCAGCGTTAGAAGCTGTTATCGGATTTTTATATTTAGACCATCAATCAGAACGATTAGAAAACTTATTAGAAACAATTGTTAGGATAGTGGATGAAAGGTAGTGTGAATGTGGAAGATATAGTGATAGTAGGTAGACACGCAGTTAAAGAAGCAATTATATCAGGTCACGCCATAAATAAGATTTTGATTCAAGACGGTATAAAAAAGCAACAAATTAACGACATTTTAAAAAATGCAAAATCACAAAAATTAATTGTACAAACGGTACCAAAATCTAAATTAGATTTTTTAGCAAATGCACCTCACCAGGGTGTGGCTGCTTTAGTAGCCCCATATGAATATGCAAACTTCGATGAATTTTTACAAAAACAAAAGAAAAAAGCCCGTTATTCAACTGTTATCATTTTAGATGGTTTAGAAGACCCGCATAATCTTGGCTCTATATTAAGAACAGCAGATGCTTCTGGTGTTGATGCGGTTATTATACCTAAAAGACGATCAGTTGCGCTAACACAGACCGTTGCAAAAGCTTCTACAGGAGCGATTCAGCATGTTCCGGTTATAAGGGTTACTAATCTTTCGAAAACTATCGACGAATTAAAAGACAACGGCTTTTGGATTGCGGGGACAGAAGCTAATAATGCAACGGATTATAGAGATTTACAAGCAGATATGTCACTAGGTATTGTAATAGGTAGTGAGGGGCAAGGTATGAGTCGTTTAGTGAGTGATAAGTGTGATTTTCATATTAAGATTCCAATGGTTGGACATGTCAATAGCTTGAACGCGTCTGTGGCTGCAAGTTTAATGATGTATGAAGTATATCGTAAACGTCATCAGTTAGAGGAAAAGTCATGAAGAAAAGATACTTAATTATAGATGGTTACAATATGATTGGCCAATCCTCAACACTTAGCACTGTTGCTAAAGAGAATTTAGAAGAAGCTAGAGAGCAATTATTAGACACAATTGCCAACTACAATGCATTAATAGCAGATGAAATTGTCTGTGTATTTGATGCCTATGAACAGTCAGGGATAGAAAGGGAATACTTCTATCATGGTGTCAAAACAATCTTTACTAAAGAAAAAGAAACTGCAGATAGTTTTATAGAACGCTACGTGTATGAATTATATAATAAACACACGACACACATTACCGTTGTAACAAGTGATATGAGTGAACAACATGCTATTTTTGGTTCAGGTGCATATCGTATTTCTTCAAGAGAAATGTGGCGTGAATTAAAAGAAAATGAGGTTGTTGTTAACAAGTCACTTGATGATTTTAGCGAAAAGAAACCAAGAATTAGAATTCCGTTATCTAATGAGATACTTGAAGAATTTGAAAAGATTAGACGTGGCAATCAGAAAAAAGACTAATTTTGCTCTGTTGTGATTTTAGATAGATTTCATATAAACTAATTTCAACTTACTCGAAAGGTTAGATATATGAATCTGAATAAACAGCAACATGAATATACAGCACTGTGTCTATCGCAAACAGAAAATAAATCTTCTGAAGAACTATTTGAGTCTTTAATAGAAGAGCTAAAGCCACTGATTTACAATAAAATAAGGTATATCTCCCATAATAAGTATGACATTGAAGACATGTATCAAGAGATTGTTATTAAATTCTACCGTGCCTTGCAAAAATTCGACTATCAACAAGGTGTACCAATAGAACACTATATTTATTTTTTAATTCGTTCGGTTAAATATGACTATCTTAGAAAAGTAAAAGCGAATTATAAACGTCAACCTCTACTTGTTAATGAATACATTGTTGAATATAACGCTACTTTGGCATTAAACGATATAGAAAGATCGATAATTAGAAAAGAATTAACATTAGCTTTTAAAAGAAGCGAAGTCAAACTCAGTCGAATGGAAAGACGTATCATTCGATTACTACTTAATGATTACAAGCCAAAGGAGATTGCTATGGTTTTAAATTTGGAATCCAAAGTTGTTTATAATGCGATTCAACGTAGTAAATGTAAACTTAAAAGAAGTTTTGAATAAGAAAATAATATGCAAATAGTATACTGTATGGTGAGGAAATTATAGCGTGGCGCATAAGTTTGACATTTAATACAATACTTATGTATAGTATATTGGTATTATAATGAGTAAAGGTGAATAATTGTGAAGAAAGTACCTTTGAATTGTGAGAATTGTGGCAATCGGAATTACAATGTTCCTAAAAAGGAAGGCTCAGCAACGAGACTTACTTTAAAAAAATACTGTCCAAGATGTAACGCGCATACAGTTCATAAAGAATCGAAATAAGATGATATCAATTAATTGAGTATGACTTTCATTAGAAAGTTATAGAGTGTGGAGGTCTTATGATGGCTAAAAAAGAAAGTTTCTTTAAAGGCGTTAAGTCAGAAATGGAAAAGACGAGTTGGCCAACTAAGGAAGAATTATTTAAATATACAATAATAGTTGTATCAACAGTGATATTCTTCTTAGTCTTTTTCTATGCCTTAGACATAGGAATTAATGCATTAAAACAATTATTTTTAGGTTAGGAGTGAAGACATGTCTGAAGAAGTAGGCGCTAAGCGTTGGTATGCTGTACATACCTATTCAGGATATGAAAATAAAGTTAAAAAGAATTTAGAAAAAAGAGTAGAATCTATGAATATGACTGAACAAATTTTTAGAGTTGTCATACCAGAAGAGGAAGAAACTCAAGTTAAGGATGGGAAAGCTAAAAAGCTTGTGAAGAAAACATTTCCTGGATATGTATTAGTTGAGTTAATCATGACAGATGAGTCGTGGTATGTAGTTAGAAATACTCCTGGAGTAACAGGATTTGTCGGATCTGCAGGTGCAGGATCAAAACCTAACCCTCTACTTCCTGAAGAAGTACGCTTCATTCTTAAGCAAATGGGTCTTAAAGAGAAAACAATAGATGTTGAACTCGATGTTGGGGAACAAGTTCGTATCCAATCAGGTCCTTTTGCTAATCAAATTGGAGAAGTACAAGAGATTGAAGCGGATAAATTCAAGCTTACTGTACTTGTTGATATGTTTGGTCGTGAAACACCTGTAGAAGTTGAATTTGACCAAATTGAAAAATTATAAAACTATTTTGTTTAAATTCACTCAAAACACATTTGAATAGATTTAAGAAAGATATTCATTAAAAGAAAATAGAATTATAAGTTAGAAAAGTATATTCCTTTATTTATAAGTGATGGATGTACATAAACAAGCGTTATGAATGTATAAAATAAAACAAATAATAATAGCGTAGTTAGCAAAGTTGAAATTTTACTATTGATTTTTTATCAATATGAGTGTTAAAATAATGTGGTCGCGCTTTTATAGCGCTCATTTCGTCACGAAATGTTTAAGAGTGGGAGGGCAAAACTAAGCCCTGTGACCACATCACGATATCAAGGAGGTGCACATCGTGGCTAAAAAAGTAGAAAAAGTAGTTAAATTGCAAATTCCTGCAGGTAAAGCGAATCCAGCACCACCAGTTGGTCCAGCATTAGGTCAAGCAGGTGTGAACATTATGGGATTCTGTAAAGAATTCAATGCTCGTACGCAAGAACAAGCAGGTTTAATCATTCCGGTAGAAATCAGTGTTTATGAAGACCGTTCATTTACATTCATTACAAAAACTCCACCGGCTCCAGTACTACTTAAAAAAGCAGCTGGTGTTGAAAAAGGTTCTGGTGAACCTAATAAAACTAAAGTTGCAACAGTAACTAAAGATCAAGTACGCGAAATTGCTCAAACAAAAATGCAAGACTTAAATGCTGCAGACGAAGAAGCGGCAATGCGTATTATTGAAGGTACTGCACGTAGCATGGGTATCACTGTACAATAATAAAGCGAAACTTTTTAAATTAATTTGAAATAAACTTAATTTAGACGATAAAAAGCAGGTAACAGATAGGGTATACAATGAATATTGTCTATTGGTTTGTTAACATTGCAAATTAGTGATGTTAACGTTCATCTGTTATCTGCTCTTAACTTGCAAGGCGCAAGTGAATGTGGGAGGAAATTCCGCTAAAACCACTAAAGGAGGAACTATAAATGGCTAAAAAAGGTAAAAAGTATCAAGAAGCAGCTAGTAAAGTTGACCGCACTCAATACTATAGTGTTGAAGAAGCAATCAAATTAGCTAAAGAAACTAGCGTTGCTAATTTCGACGCTTCTGTTGAAGTTGCATTCCGTTTAGGAATTGATACACGTAAAAATGACCAACAAATCCGTGGTGCAGTAGTATTACCACACGGTACTGGTAAATCACAACGTGTACTCGTTTTCGCTAAAGGCGATAAAATCACTGAAGCTGAAGAAGCAGGTGCAGATTATGTAGGTGAAGCAGATTACGTACAAAAAATCCAACAAGGTTGGTTTGATTTCGACGTAGTTGTAGCTACACCTGATATGATGGGTGAAGTTGGTAAACTTGGTCGAGTATTAGGACCTAAAGGTTTAATGCCTAACCCTAAAACTGGCACTGTAACAATGGATGTTAAAAAAGCAGTTGAAGAAATCAAAGCTGGTAAGGTAGAATACCGTGCTGAAAAAGCAGGTATTGTACATGCATCAATTGGTAAAGTGTCATTCGATGAAGAAAAATTAGTTGATAACTTCAGAACTTTACAAGATGTATTAGCGAAAGCTAAACCAGCTTCTGCTAAAGGTACTTACTTCAAATCTGTTGCTGTTACAACAACAATGGGTCCTGGAGTAAAAGTTGATACTTCATCTTTCAAACTATAAATTTTAAATAGAAAACAAATTACAGACTAACTATTGATTTTAGTCTGTAATTTTTTGTTGACTTTTTATACTAAAGCAGTTATATTAATACTTGTGATTATTTTACCTAAGACAGTAGGAGTTATTAATAACTTAAAACAGTATCCTACCGAGGCTAAAATTGACTTGAACGTGATGATTAATGATCTTTCAAGCACTTTTTGCCGTGGGTAGAAAGTGCTTTTTTTATTGTGATTAAAAAAAGCACCCAATAAATTTAAATGGAGGTGTCTGAATGTCTGCTATCATTGAAGCAAAAAAACAACAAGTCGATACTATCGCTGAACAACTTAAAAATTCAGTTTCAACAGTTATCGTTGACTACCGTGGTTTAACTGTAGCAGAAGTTACTGAATTACGTTCACAATTACGTGAAGCAGGTGTTGAGTATAAAGTATACAAAAACACTATGGTTCGTCGTGCTGCTGAAAAAGCAGGTATCGAAGGCTTGGATGAATTCTTAACAGGTCCTACAGCAATCGCAACTTCTACTGAAGATGTTGTTGCACCAGCAAAAGTTATTGCAGGATTTGCAAAAGAACATGAAGCTTTAGAAGTTAAAACAGGCGTTATGGAAGGTAACGTTATCTCTGCTGAAGAAGTTAAAACAGTTGGTTCATTACCTTCACACGATGGTCTTGTATCTATGCTTTTATCTGTATTACAAGCACCTGTACGCAACTTCGCTTATGCAGTTAAAGCTGTTGGAGAACAAAAAGAAGAAAGCGCTGAATAATTGCGCATAAAAATTAAATTAATGGAGGAAATATAAAATGGCTAATCAAGAACAAATCATTGAAGCAATTAAAGAAATGTCAGTATTAGAATTAAACGATTTAGTAAAAGCAATTGAAGAAGAATTTGGTGTAACTGCAGCAGCTCCAGTAGCAGCAGCAGGTGCAGCTGGTGGCGGAGATGCAGCAGCTGAAAAAACTGAATTTGATGTTGAATTAACTTCAGCTGGATCTTCAAAAATTAAAGTTGTTAAAGCAGTTAAAGAAGCAACTGGCTTAGGATTAAAAGATGCTAAAGAATTAGTAGATGGAGCTCCTAAAGTAATTAAAGAAGCTATGCCTAAAGAAGATGCTGAAAAACTTAAAGAACAATTAGAAGAAGTTGGAGCTAGCGTAGAATTAAAATAGTTTCTACTTTCTAATTAAATAGTTAGGTTGAAAATGTATGTTTAACCTATTTAATATAGATTTCAATGCAAATACAACCTGAATTCTTTGAGAAGTTAAAACCCCGTTATTCTAATAACGGGGTTTTTCAATTAATTAATACAAGCATACTAAATGCTTTTGGATTGAATGATAAAAATAGAGGTGAAGAAATGAGTCATTATTATGATGAACAACCTGATGTTAAAAGTAACCCAAAAAGAATTAGTTATCAAATTAAAAATGCGCAACTAGAGCTTACTACTGATGCTGGAGTTTTTTCAAAAGATAATGTAGATTTTGGATCTGACTTACTAATTAAAACTTTTTTAAAAGAACATCCTCCAGGCCCAAGTAAAACCATCGCGGATGTAGGATGTGGATATGGTCCTATCGGTTTAGCAATAGGAAAAGTATCTCCACACCATCAAATCACAATGTTGGATATTAACAATAGAGCCTTGGCGTTGGCAGAAATGAATAAGACGAAAAATCAAGTGGATAATGTAACGATTATAGAAAGCGATTGTTTATCTGCTGTCAATCATCAGTGCTTTGATTACATTTTAACTAATCCCCCTATTAGAGCTGGTAAGGACATTGTTCATCGAATCTTTGAACAAGCGTTTGACAGACTCAAGACTACGGGTGAACTTTATGTCGTCATTCAAAAAAAGCAAGGTATGCCTTCAGCTAAAAAGAAAATAGAAGAACTATTTGGCAATGTAGAAATTATAGCTAAGAGTAAAGGATATTATATTTTGAAAAGTATAAAAGGTTGATTTCGAAATGGTATTCTGATATAGTTATAAAATGTAAAAATTTATGTTCAATAAGTGTGTACTTTTACGTAAAATGGATAAATTAATTAAGTGTAAATAGAAATCGAAAATGGTGTCATCATATGTGTTGCCGTTTTCTTTTTGTCTTTTCTATTATTTATTATATTCAATTGAAAAGTAAGGGTGAACACACAATTTTTGAGGGGTGAATCTGTTTGGCAGGTCAAGTTGTCCAATATGGAAGACATCGTAAACGTAGAAATTACGCGAGAATTTCAGAAGTATTAGAATTACCAAACTTAATAGAAATTCAAACAAAATCTTATGATTGGTTCCTTAAAGAAGGTTTATTAGAAATGTTCAGAGATATTTCTCCAATTGAAGATTTCACTGGCAACCTATCTTTAGAATTTGTAGATTACAGATTAGGTGAACCTAAATATGATTTAGAAGAATCAAAAAACCGTGACGCTACTTATGCTGCACCTCTTCGTGTGAAAGTGCGTCTTATTATTAAAGAAACTGGTGAAGTTAAAGAACAAGAAGTCTTCATGGGTGATTTTCCACTGATGACAGATACAGGTACGTTCGTAATTAATGGTGCTGAACGTGTTATCGTATCTCAATTAGTTCGTTCACCATCCGTGTATTTTAACGAGAAAATCGATAAAAATGGACGTGAAAACTATGATGCAACAATCATTCCTAACCGTGGTGCTTGGTTAGAGTATGAGACAGATGCTAAAGATGTTGTATATGTTCGTATCGATAGAACACGTAAATTACCATTGACTGTATTACTACGTGCGCTAGGTTTCTCAACTGATCAAGAAATTGTTGACTTATTAGGAGACAGCGAATATTTACGTAATACATTAGAAAAAGATGGGACAGAAAATACAGAACAGGCTTTATTAGAGATTTATGAACGTTTACGTCCTGGCGAACCACCAACAGTAGAAAATGCTAAAAGTTTATTATATTCTCGTTTCTTCGACCCTAAACGCTATGATTTAGCCAGTGTAGGTCGTTATAAAGCGAACAAAAAATTACACCTAAAACATCGTTTGTTCAATCAAAAATTAGCAGAACCAATTGTTAACAGTGAAACTGGTGAAATTGTTGTTGACGAAGGAACAGTGTTAGATCGTCGTAAACTTGACGAAATCATGGACGTATTAGAAACAAACGCTAATAGCGAAGTATTTGAACTTGAAGGTAGCGTAATTGACGAACCTGTAGAAATCCAATCTATTAAAGTGTATGTGCCTAACGATGAAGAAGGTCGTACGACTACTGTCATTGGTAATGCATTACCTGATTCTGAAGTTAAATGTATTACTCCAGCAGATATTGTTGCCTCAATGAGTTATTTCTTCAACTTATTGAATGGCATTGGTTATACAGATGATATTGATCATCTAGGTAATCGTCGTTTACGTTCTGTCGGTGAGCTATTACAAAATCAATTCCGTATCGGTTTATCCAGAATGGAACGTGTTGTTCGTGAAAGAATGTCAATACAAGATACAGATTCTATTACGCCACAACAACTCATTAATATCAGACCAGTTATTGCATCAATCAAAGAATTCTTTGGTAGTTCACAATTATCTCAATTCATGGACCAAGCTAACCCGTTAGCAGAGTTAACGCACAAACGTCGTTTATCTGCTCTAGGGCCTGGTGGATTAACACGTGAACGTGCTCAAATGGAAGTGCGTGACGTTCACTATTCTCACTATGGGCGTATGTGTCCAATTGAAACACCTGAGGGTCCTAATATTGGTTTAATAAACTCATTGTCAAGTTATGCTAGAGTGAATGAATTTGGTTTTATTGAAACGCCATATCGTAAAGTGGATTTAGATACAAACTCAATCACTGATCAAATAGATTATTTGACAGCTGATGAAGAGGATAGTTACGTTGTTGCACAGGCTAATTCTAGACTTGATGAAAATGGTCGTTTCTTAGATGATGAAGTTGTTTGTCGTTTCCGTGGTAATAACACTGTTATGGCTAAAGAAAAAATGGATTACATGGACGTATCACCAAAACAAGTTGTTTCAGCAGCAACAGCATGTATTCCATTCTTAGAAAATGACGACTCTAACCGTGCGTTAATGGGAGCAAACATGCAACGTCAAGCGGTGCCTTTAATGAATCCGGAAGCTCCATTTGTGGGTACAGGTATGGAACACGTAGCCGCAAGAGACTCTGGTGCTGCAATTACTGCTAAGCATAGAGGACGCGTTGAGCATGTTGAATCTAATGAAATTTTAGTTCGTCGTTTAGTCGAAGAAAATGGAACTGAACATGAAGGTGAATTAGATCGTTATCCTTTAGCGAAGTTCAAGCGTTCAAACTCTGGTACTTGTTATAACCAACGTCCGATTGTATCAATTGGTGATGTTGTTGAATACAATGAGATTTTAGCGGACGGTCCTTCAATGGAATTAGGAGAAATGGCATTAGGACGAAATGTAGTTGTCGGTTTCATGACATGGGACGGTTACAACTATGAGGATGCTGTAATTATGAGTGAACGACTAGTTAAAGATGATGTATATACATCTATTCATATTGAAGAGTATGAGTCAGAAGCTCGTGATACGAAATTAGGACCTGAGGAAATCACACGTGATATTCCAAACGTATCTGAAAGTGCACTTAAGAACTTAGATGATCGTGGTATCGTTTATGTTGGTGCAGAAGTTAAAGATGGTGACATCTTAGTAGGTAAAGTAACGCCTAAAGGTGTAACTGAATTAACAGCTGAAGAGAGATTATTACACGCTATCTTTGGTGAAAAAGCACGTGAAGTTCGTGATACATCATTACGTGTACCTCATGGTGCTGGCGGTATCGTTTTAGATGTTAAAGTCTTTAATCGTGAAGAAGGAGACGACACTCTATCTCCTGGAGTTAACCAATTAGTACGTGTATATATTGTCCAAAAACGTAAAATACATGTTGGGGACAAAATGTGTGGTCGTCACGGTAACAAAGGTGTTATTTCTAAGATTGTTCCAGAAGAAGATATGCCTTATTTACCAGATGGTCGACCAATCGATATTATGTTAAACCCATTAGGTGTACCATCACGTATGAACATTGGACAAGTATTAGAATTACATTTAGGTATGGCAGCTAAAAACTTAGGAATTCACGTTGCTTCCCCAGTGTTTGATGGTGCCAACGATGATGACGTTTGGTCAACTATCGAAGAAGCTGGAATGGCGCGTGACGGTAAAACTGTTCTATACGATGGACGAACTGGTGAACCATTCGATAATCGTATTTCAGTTGGTGTCATGTACATGCTTAAACTTGCACACATGGTAGATGATAAGTTACATGCACGTTCTACTGGACCATACTCACTTGTTACACAACAACCATTAGGTGGTAAAGCACAATTCGGTGGTCAACGTTTCGGTGAGATGGAGGTATGGGCACTTGAAGCTTATGGTGCTGCTTATACTTTACAAGAAATCTTAACTTATAAATCTGATGATACTGTAGGTCGTGTTAAAACTTACGAGTCTATAGTTAAAGGTGAGAACATTTCTAGACCTAGTGTTCCAGAATCATTCCGAGTATTGATGAAAGAACTACAAAGTTTAGGTCTAGATGTTAAAGTGATGGATGAGCATGATAATGAAATCGAAATGGCTGATGTTGATGACGAAGATGCAGCAGAACGCAAAGTAGATTTACAACAAAAGAGTGCTCCAGAATCACAAAAAGAAACTACTGATTAATAAGCACTTAAGATAACTGAAACCTTAGAGGTATGGAATGCTAGTCATTTCAACCTCTTTAAGGTATTTAATTTCAATGAATGTAATCAATCAAATAGCACAGCTAATCTAAATTGAAGGAGGTAGGCTCCTTGATTGATGTAAATAATTTCCATTATATGAAAATAGGATTAGCTTCACCTGAAAAAATTCGCTCTTGGTCTTATGGTGAAGTTAAGAAACCTGAAACAATAAATTACCGTACACTTAAGCCTGAAAAAGATGGTCTATTCTGTGAAAGAATTTTCGGACCTACTAAAGATTGGGAATGTAGTTGTGGTAAGTACAAACGTGTACGCTACAAAGGTATGGTATGTGATAGATGTGGCGTTGAAGTAACAAAATCAAAAGTGCGTCGTGAAAGAATGGGTCATATTGAATTAGCAGCACCCGTATCTCACATTTGGTATTTCAAAGGAATTCCAAGTCGTATGGGGCTATTATTAGATATGTCTCCTAGAGCATTAGAAGAAGTAATATACTTCGCTTCATATGTTGTAGTTGATCCAGGACCAACTGGACTTGAAAAGAAAACATTATTATCTGAAGCTGAATTCAGAGAATATTATGACAAGTACCCAAATCAATTTGTTGCCAAAATGGGTGCAGAAGGTATTAAAGACCTATTAGAAGAAATTGATTTAGATGAAGAATTAAAAGAGTTACGTGATGAGCTTGAATCTGCAACAGGTCAAAGATTAACACGTGCGATTAAACGTTTAGAGGTAGTTGAGTCATTTAGAAATTCTGGGAATAATCCTTCTTGGATGATTTTAGATGTATTACCTATTATACCACCTGAAATTCGTCCGATGGTTCAATTAGACGGTGGACGTTTCGCTACAAGTGATTTAAATGACTTGTATCGTCGTGTTATCAACCGTAACAACCGTTTGAAACGTTTATTAGACCTTGGAGCACCAGGTATCATCGTTCAAAATGAAAAACGTATGTTACAAGAAGCAGTCGATGCTTTAATTGACAATGGTCGTCGTGGTCGACCTGTAACAGGACCAGGTAACCGTCCATTGAAATCTCTTTCACATATGCTTAAAGGTAAGCAAGGACGTTTCCGTCAAAACTTATTAGGTAAACGTGTTGACTATTCAGGACGTTCAGTTATCGCAGTTGGACCAAGCTTGAAAATGTATCAATGTGGTTTACCAAAAGAAATGGCGCTTGAATTATTTAAACCATTCGTTATGAAAGAGTTAGTTCAACGTGAAATTGCTACAAACATTAAAAATGCTAAAAGTAAAATTGAACGTATGGACGATGAAGTTTGGGATGTGCTTGAAGATGTTATAACTGAGCATCCAGTGCTATTAAACCGTGCTCCAACATTACACAGATTAGGTATTCAGGCATTTGAACCTACTCTAGTAGAAGGTCGTGCAATTCGCCTTCACCCTCTTGTTACAACTGCTTATAATGCAGACTTTGATGGTGACCAAATGGCTGTTCACGTTCCGTTATCAAAAGAAGCTCAAGCTGAAGCACGTATGCTTATGCTTGCAGCACAAAACATCCTAAACCCTAAAGATGGTAAGCCGGTTGTAACACCATCACAAGATATGGTTTTAGGTAACTATTACCTAACATTAGAGCGAAAAGATGCCGTGAATACTGGTGCAATCTTTAACGATACTAATGAGGTTTTAAAAGCTTATGCAAATGGTTATGTACATCTACACACTCGTATTGGTGTTCATGCTAATTCATTCAATAATCCAACGTTTACTGATGAGCAAAATAGCAAAATTTTAGCTACATCAGTAGGTAAAATTATTTTCAATGAAATTATTCCTGATTCATTTGCATACATCAATGAACCAAGTCAAGCTAACCTAGAAAGAACGACACCTGATAAATACTTTGTTGATCCTACGCAATTAGGTGAAGGTGGACTAAAAGAATACTTTGATAATACAGAACTTATTGAACCTTTCAACAAAAAGTTCTTAGGAAATATCATCGCAGAAGTATTCAATAGATTTAGCATTACTGATACTTCAATGATGCTTGATAGAATGAAAGATTTAGGATTCAAATTCTCATCTAAAGCTGGTATTACTGTTGGTGTTTCTGACATTGTTGTACTTCCAGATAAACAAGACATTTTAGATGAACATGAAAAATTAGTTGAACGTGTGACTAAACAATATAATCGTGGTTTAATCACTGAAGACGAGCGTTACAATGCGGTTGTAGAAATTTGGACTGACGCAAAAGACCAAATTCAAGGCGAATTAATGCAGTCTCTTGAGAAAACTAACCCAATATTCATGATGAGTGATTCTGGTGCCCGTGGTAATGCATCAAACTTCACTCAATTAGCTGGTATGCGTGGTTTAATGGCAGCACCATCTGGTAAGATTATAGAATTACCAATCACATCTTCATTCCGTGAAGGTTTAACGGTATTAGAATACTTTATTTCTACACACGGTGCGCGTAAAGGTCTTGCCGATACAGCACTTAAAACAGCTGACTCTGGTTACCTTACTCGTCGTCTTGTTGATGTAGCACAAGATGTTATCGTTCGTGAAGAAGATTGTGGTACAGACCGTGGTTTATTAGTTTCTGATATAAAAGAAGGAACTGAAATGATTGAACCATTTATCGAACGTATCGAAGGTCGTTATTCTAAAGAAACAATTCGCCATCCTGAAACAGACGAAGTAATTATTCGTCCAGACGAATTAATAACACCAGATATTGCAAAACAAATCACTGATGCAGGTATTGAGCAAATGTATATACGCTCAGCATTTACATGTAACACACGTCATGGTGTATGTGAAAAATGTTATGGTAAAAACCTTGCTACTGGTGAAAAAGTTGAAGTGGGTGAAGCAGTTGGTACAATTGCCGCTCAATCTATCGGTGAACCAGGTACCCAACTTACAATGCGTACATTCCACACTGGTGGGGTAGCAGGAAGTGACATCACTCAAGGTCTTCCTCGTATCCAAGAAATCTTTGAGGCACGTAATCCAAAAGGTCAAGCTGTGATTACTGAAATCGAAGGTGTAGTTGATGATATTAAATTAGCAAAAGATCGCCAACAAGAAATAATTGTTAAAGGTGCTAATGAAACTAGATCTTATCTAGCATCAGGTACTTCAAGACTTAAAGTTGAAATAGGTCAATCTGTTGAACGTGGTGAAGTTCTAACAGAAGGATCAATTGAACCTAAAAACTATTTATCTGTAGCAGGCCTAAATGCAACTGAAAGTTACCTATTAAAAGAAGTACAAAAAGTTTACCGTATGCAAGGTGTTGAAATTGACGACAAACACGTTGAAGTTATGGTAAGACAAATGTTACGTAAAGTTCGCATCATTGAGGCTGGTGACACTAAATTATTACCAGGTTCATTAGTTGATATTCATAACTTTACTGACGCTAACAGAGATGCATTCAAACATCGTAAACGTCCAGCTACAGCTAAACCAGTATTACTTGGTATTACTAAAGCTTCTCTGGAAACTGAAAGCTTCTTATCAGCAGCTTCATTCCAAGAAACAACACGTGTGCTTACTGATGCAGCTATTAAAGGTAAACGTGATGATTTACTTGGTCTTAAAGAGAATGTTATTATTGGTAAGTTAATTCCTGCTGGTACTGGTATGAGACGTTACAGTGATATTCAATACGATAAAGCTACTGCACCAGTAACAGAAACAAGTGAAGAAGTTGAAACGATAGAATAACGAGTCTAATTAGATTTCGATTTATGACATTGTCACAAATCAATTATTAGGCGAAAATTATGAGCCATAAAATTCTAGTACAGAAATTTTCAGACGAAAATATTTGTGCCAGAGTTATCATTCAAGAGTGGGACGATGCGTTTAGTTTAATTTATGTCCCACTCTTTTCTTTTTTGCTACAAATTATAGATATTGTAATAATTACTATGAAATTTTGAAGTGCTTTGTATTTTATTTATAAATGCAAATATAAGTTGTTGACTACTAGTAACAAATAATGTTAATATATTAAAGGTTGATGCAAGCAGAACTTTGGAGGATATTTAGATGTCTAATGAAAAAGTTGCACGCTTTAACAAACAACAATATGTAGTTGGTCTTAAAGAAACGCTTAAAGCGTTAAAGAAAGGTCAAGTTACATCATTGATTATTGCTCAAGACGTTGAAGTTCATTTGCTAACTCGCGTGTTAAGCTATATCAATCATAAAAATATACCAGTATCATTTTTTTCTAGCCAACGTGCGTTAGGAAAATATGTAGGTATTAATGTTAATGCGACAATAGTTGCATTAATAAGTGAGAATTAGTAAGTGTTTTACTTACTAAATTTTATTTAACCTTAAAATGAACCACCTGGATGTGTGGGATTAAAAAATGAAGAGAGGAGGACATATTCAATGCCAACTATTAACCAATTAGTACGTAAACCAAGAAAAAGCAAAACGAAACAATCAGATTCACCAGCTTTAAACAGAGGTTTCAATAGTAAAAAGAAACAATTTACTAACTTAAACTCACCTCAAAAACGTGGTGTATGTACTCGTGTAGGTACAATGACCCCTAAAAAACCTAACTCTGCGTTACGTAAATATGCACGTGTGCGTTTATCAAATAACATTGAAGTTAACGCATACATTCCTGGTATCGGACACAACTTACAAGAACACAGTGTTGTACTTGTTCGTGGTGGACGAGTGAAAGACTTACCTGGTGTGCGTTACCATATCGTACGTGGTGCACTTGATACTTCAGGTGTTGATGGACGTAGACAAGGACGTTCATTATACGGAACTAAAAAACCAAAAAATTAAGTTTAAGATTACGTAAATTTTAAATATATTTTTAAATAATATACTATAATAGGAAGGGAGGATTTAGATTATGCCTCGTAAAGGATCAGTACCTAAAAGAGATGTATTACCAGATCCAATTCATAACTCTAAGTTAGTTACTAAATTAATTAACAAAATTATGTTAGACGGTAAACGTGGAACAGCTCAAAGAATTCTTTATTCTGCATTTGATCTTGTTGAACAACGTAGTGGTCGTGATGCATTAGAAGTGTTCGAAGAAGCAATTAATAATATCATGCCAGTATTAGAAGTTAAAGCTCGTCGTGTAGGTGGTTCTAACTACCAAGTACCAGTTGAGGTGCGCCCAGAACGTCGTACTACTCTTGGATTACGTTGGTTAGTTAACTATGCGCGTCTTCGTGGTGAAAAAACTATGGAAGACCGTTTAGCTAACGAAATCTTAGATGCTGCAAATAATACAGGTGGTGCAGTCAAAAAACGTGAAGACACTCACAAAATGGCTGAAGCGAACAAAGCATTTGCTCACTACCGTTGGTAAGATTAAAGCAATTACCCTGAGTGTGTTCCGTTATATGGTTTACCAATAAATGGCTCATGCTTAGGGCATCGCCATATCTATAGTACTTATTCAGTAAATACTGGAAGGAGAAAAAATACATGGCAAGAGACTTTTCTTTGAAAAATACTCGTAATATCGGTATCATGGCTCACATTGATGCTGGTAAGACAACTACGACTGAACGTATTCTTTACTACACAGGTCGTATCCATAAAATTGGTGAAACACATGAAGGTGCTTCACAAATGGACTGGATGGAACAAGAGCAAGACCGTGGTATTACTATCACATCTGCTGCTACAACTGCACAATGGCAAGGTCACCGTGTAAACATCATTGATACTCCTGGACACGTAGACTTCACAGTTGAAGTTGAACGTTCATTACGTGTACTTGATGGTGCCGTTACTGTACTTGATGCACAATCAGGTGTAGAACCTCAAACTGAAACAGTTTGGCGTCAAGCAACAACTTATGGTGTACCTCGTATTGTTTTTGTAAACAAAATGGACAAATTAGGTGCGAACTTTGAATATTCAGTAAGCACTTTACATGATCGTTTACAAGCAAATGCAGCACCTATTCAATTACCTATTGGTGCAGAAGATGAATTTGAAGCAATCATTGACTTAGTAGAAATGAAATGCTTTAAATATACAAACGACCTAGGTACAGAAATCGATGAAATCGAAATTCCAGAAGACCATAAAGAAAGAGCTGAAGAAGCTCGCGCTCAATTAATTGAAGCTGTTGCTGAAAACAACGACGATTTAATGGAGAAATATCTTGGGGATGAAGAGATTTCAGTTGATGAATTAAAAGATGCTATCCGCCAAGCTACTACTGACGTAGAATTCTACCCAGTACTTTGTGGTACAGCGTTCAAAAACAAAGGTGTTCAATTAATGCTTAATGCAGTAATTGATTATTTACCTTCACCATTAGATGTTAAACCAATTATTGGTCATCGTGCGAACAACCCTGATGAAGAAGTTGTTGCTAAACCAGATGATTCAGCAGAATTTGCTGCTTTGGCATTTAAAGTTATGACTGACCCTTATGTTGGTAAATTAACATTCTTCCGTGTATACTCAGGAACATTATCTTCAGGTTCATATGTGAAGAACTCTTCTAAAGATAAACGTGAACGTGTTGGACGTTTATTACAAATGCACGCGAACTCACGTCAAGAAATTGACACTGTTTACTCAGGTGAAATTGCAGCTGCAGTAGGCCTTAAAGAAACAGGTACTGGTGATACTTTATGTGGAGAGAAAAATGACATTATCTTGGAATCAATGGAATTCCCAGAACCAGTTATCCACTTATCAGTTGAACCAAAATCTAAAGCTGACCAAGATAAAATGACTCAAGCTTTAGTTAAATTACAAGAAGAAGACCCAACATTCCATGCACACACAGATGAAGAAACTGGACAAGTTATCATCGGTGGTATGGGTGAATTACACTTAGATATTTTAGTTGACCGTATGAAGAAAGAATTCAACGTTGAATGTAACGTAGGTGCTCCAATGGTTTCTTATCGTGAAACATTTAAACAACCTGCACAAGTTCAAGGTAAATTCTCACGTCAATCTGGTGGTCGTGGTCAATATGGTGATGTTCATATTGAATTCACTCCTAACGAAACAGGTGGCGGTTTCGAATTCGAAAACGCTATTGTTGGTGGTGTAGTTCCTCGTGAATACATTCCATCAGTTGAACAAGGTCTTAAAGATGCTATGGAAAATGGTGTCTTAGCTGGTTATCCATTAATTGATGTTAAAGCTAAATTATTTGATGGTTCTTATCATGATGTCGATTCATCTGAAATGGCCTTCAAAATTGCTGCATCATTAGCGCTTAAAGAAGCTGCTAAAAAATGTGATCCAGTTATCTTAGAACCAATGATGAAAGTTACTATCGAAATGCCTGAAGAATATATGGGTGATATCATGGGTGACGTGACTGCTCGTCGTGGACGTGTAGACGGTATGGAACCACGTGGTAATGCTCAAGTTGTTAACGCATATGTACCACTTTCAGAAATGTTTGGTTATGCAACTTCATTACGTTCTAACACGCAAGGTCGCGGTACTTACACAATGTACTTTGACCACTATGCAGAAGTTCCTAAATCAATTGCTGAAGAAATCATCAAGAAAAATAAAGGTGAATAATATAACTTGTTAAGACTAGCTATGCTAGGTTAAAATACAGGTTGAGCTTATTTATAAGCTGACATTTTTATGATTTGATTTTTAGGGGTAAATGCATTATAAAAGAATTATAAATTCTTTTATGCTACACTCAATCAATTTTCTTCTCATGATGGTGAGAAACTATCATGAGAGATAAATTTGAAATAACTTTTATTAAGAATAGGAGAGATTTAATAATGGCAAAAGAAAAATTTGATCGCTCAAAAGAACATGCCAATATTGGTACTATCGGTCACGTTGACCATGGTAAAACAACTTTAACAGCTGCTATCGCAACTGTATTAGCTAAAAATGGTGACACTGTTGCACAATCATACGATATGATTGACAACGCTCCAGAAGAAAAAGAACGTGGTATTACAATCAATACTGCACATATCGAATACCAAACTGACAAACGTCACTATGCTCACGTTGACTGCCCAGGACACGCTGACTATGTTAAAAACATGATCACTGGTGCAGCTCAAATGGACGGCGGTATCTTAGTTGTATCTGCTGCTGACGGTCCAATGCCACAAACTCGTGAACACATCTTATTATCACGTAACGTTGGTGTACCAGCATTAGTTGTATTCTTAAACAAAGTTGACATGGTAGACGACGAAGAATTATTAGAATTAGTTGAAATGGAAGTTCGTGACTTATTAAGCGAATATGACTTCCCAGGTGACGATGTACCTGTAATCGCTGGTTCTGCATTAAAAGCATTAGAAGGCGATGCTGAATACGAACAAAAAATCTTAGACTTAATGCAAGCAGTTGATGATTACATTCCAACTCCAGAACGTGATTCTGACAAACCATTCATGATGCCAGTTGAGGACGTATTCTCAATCACTGGTCGTGGTACTGTTGCTACAGGCCGTGTTGAACGTGGTCAAATCAAAGTTGGTGAAGAAGTTGAAATCATCGGTATGCACGAAACTTCTAAAACAACTGTTACTGGTGTAGAAATGTTCCGTAAATTATTAGACTACGCTGAAGCTGGTGACAACATCGGTGCTTTATTACGTGGTGTTGCACGTGAAGACGTACAACGTGGTCAAGTATTAGCTGCTCCTGGTTCTATTACACCACACACAAAATTCAAAGCTGAAGTATACGTATTATCTAAAGATGAAGGTGGACGTCACACTCCATTCTTCACTAACTATCGCCCACAATTCTATTTCCGTACTACTGACGTAACTGGTGTTGTAAACTTACCAGAAGGTACAGAAATGGTTATGCCTGGCGACAACGTTGAAATGACAGTTGAATTAATCGCTCCAATCGCTATCGAAGACGGAACTCGTTTCTCAATTCGTGAAGGTGGACGTACTGTTGGATCAGGCGTTGTAACTGAAATCTTTGAATAATATATTATTCATCAAAAAAGACTCCCATTTGGGAGTCTTTTTTTGTTATATCTCTGAATATAACTCATTCAATGTTCATTATGCTATTTTATTTAAATGATTTAATACACTTAGTTATCCTCTTGTTAAAAAACATTTTCAATTTCTAATATTTTTAAAAATTCACTAGCTGCATATTTTAATGAAGATTCATCAATGTCAAAATGAGGATTATGATGAGGTGCAGTAATGCCTTTGTCTTTATTACCACAACCAGTTAAGAAGAATGCACCAGGTCGTACTTTAAGGTAATGTGAAAAGTCCTCACCAATCATCATTAAGTCTGACTCATTAAATCTTAAATGTAAATCATTAGCTGCTTGTTTGACTACATCATATGATTGTTGATGATTGTGTACTGGTAAATAACCTTTAATATATTCCAATTCATATGTAATATCGTTTGATAAAGATAAACCTTGTAAGAGCTTATCCATTTTATTTTGAACATGACTTTGTAATTTTGTGTCAAAAGTACGTACAGTACCTTTACAAAAAGCTGTATCTGGAATAACACTATCTGTTGATCCTGCTTGAATCATTCCGAAAGTAAGAATAGCTTCCTTTACTGGATCAATTGTTCGAGAAATTATTTTTTGGGCACTTAAAATAAACTCAGCCATAATGACAATAGGGTCTATTGTTTCGTGTGGTTTTGCACCGTGACCACCTTTTCCATATATAGTCACACTAAATTCATCTGGTGAAGCCATTATTGCTCCAGGTCTAGAATAGATTGTCCCAGATGGATAACCACTCCATAAGTGTGTGCCATATATTTTATCGACATTCTGTAGACAGCCATCATCAATCATCTCTTGAGAACCACCTGGCATAATTTCCTCACCATATTGGAATATAAAAACAACATTACCTTTCAATAAATGACGATGCTCATGAACAATTTCAGCTACTCCAAGCAAAATAGCTGTATGTCCGTCATGTCCACAAGCATGCATGCACCCTTTATTTTTTGAACGATAGGGTACATCATTTAATTCTTGAACAGGTAGTGCATCGAAATCTGCTCGTAATGCAATCGTTGGTCCATTTGAATCAGATCCTTTAAAAGTTGCTTTTATACCATTACGTCCAACTGGTGTTTCTATGGTGCATGCTAATTGGCTCAATTGATTTACAATAAAATCATGCGTACGTTTTTCCTCAAAAGAAAGTTCTGGGTATTGATGCAAATATCGTCGTAATTGCACCATTCTCTTTTCTTTATTACTTGCTAATTGAAACCAATCAAACACATGTATCACTTCTTCCATCTTAATTATTGATATTAGTATATCATTATTGTTTTAGCTTAAATAGACTTTGTTTTGTTATTAAGATATCACACGTTTTTTACACTATCTATTAAGATTTGGAAACATTAAAATGATTAAATATAAATGAATAGCCCCATAAAAATACAACACAAATCATAATACCTCACTTAAAATTAATAAGAAAAAATCGTCCATAAAATTTTTGTTATTAACTGTTATTATAGAAGATAAAGTTTATGTAAAAGTATTCAAAAATATGTAGAATACTAAAATACTAGGTAGTGATGTGAATTAGGCGTATTTCTAAGAATTTAATTGGTATACGACATTTTAATATTATATGAAGTTCTGGCTAAAGGAATATTAGAATTAGTAATTATAGTTTATTAGAAGTGGAAAAAATTAAAAAGTAAGAAAATTATTATAAAATAATACCTTAACTTATCTGTATAAATATAAAATTATTATGATATAGTTTGTTATAATTTTTGATGTTCACAGTTAATCACATTAAAATAGAGTTATCAATAATATAAGTTATGGGGTATTTAAGTGGAGGAAATAAGACCAATAACCTATCAAGATAAAGAGGCATACTATTATTATATTCAAGAGTGGTATGAAAATGAGGAAAAAGTGGTACCAGGGAATACAGATATTGCCAATTATAGTTCATTTAACAATATGGTTGATCGGCTTAATTGTAGTGAAGTTGATGAGGGTTTTGTACCGACTACAACACTATTTTATTTTAAAGATTCAATTATTATAGGTGCTGTTGATATCAGACATCAATTAAATGATAAACTATCTAATATTGGTGGTCATGTGGGATACGGTGTAGCTAAATCTTATAGAGGGAAAGGTTACGCTACTATCCTTCTAGAAAAGGCTTTAGATGAACTTAAGACATTAAATGTAGAGGTCGTACTTATGACTTGTAATCCACTTAATTTTGCTTCTCAAACAGTGATGAAGAAATGTGGTGGATATCAAATTGAATCCTATATTAAAAAAAATGGTAAACCTGTTCATCGATATCATATACCTAATACAAAATAATCATGATTATTAAGAATATATTGTGATAAAGCAAATATATGATTTTTATTTTTAAAATGATTAGAAGAAAAGAGCTTTTTAAAGTCAATATTATTTGAGATAGGAGCTTAGACTTTTAAGTTTATTTAAGCAAAAGAATTTTAATGGAGACTTACGATTTAACACATCTTGTTATATTAAACTTTGTGAAAAACTTAACCATCTAAATAATCCTATATAATACATTAAACGCGTGGGGGGGGATTCATAATAATGAAATATATAGATGAGCAAACACAAGCTCAATTATTAGACATGAATGAAGTCATTTTAGAAGTAGAAAAAGCTTTGCAAGCTTTTTCAGAGAATAAGACGATAACGCCATTAAGATATGTTTTGCCATTTAATGAGCAAAATCGTTATTTAGTGATGCCAGCATTATCAGATGAATTAAATATCGTTGGACTTAAAACAGTCTCATTTGCACCTGAAAATTCAAAAAAAGGGAAAGCGACTATTACTGGATCAGTTATTTTAAGTGACTATGAAACAGGAGAAACATTGTCTATATTAGATGGTGGTTTTCTTACTAAAGTAAGAACTGGTGCAATTTCAGGTGTAGCTACTAAATATCTAGCAAAAGAAAACGCTAAAACACTTAGTGTAATAGGGGCAGGTGTACAAGCTGAAGGTTTAATTGAAGCGATACTTGCTGTTAGAGATATTGAAAAAATTCACATCGCAAGTAGAACGTTCGAAAAAGCAGAAAAATTTGCTCAAAATATACGAAATCGATTTAATATTAAAGTGAGTGTATTTAGATCGGCAGATGAAGCGATAGACAGTGCAGATATTGTAGTTACAGCAACAAATGCAAATCAGCCCGTTTATACTCATTCTTTACATCCAGGCGTGCATTTAAATGCAGTCGGATCCTTTAAACCAGATATGCAAGAAATACCTTCAGAAACAATGCTTGTTGCTAATAAAATTGTTGTTGAATCTATGGAAGCAGCTTTAGAAGAAACAGGTGATTTAAAAATTCCTCAAGCAGAAGGAATATTAACTAAAAATATGCTACATAGTGAATTAGGCGACATTATTTCTGGTGAAAAAGTTGGCCGCGAAACTGAAGAAGAAGTGACAGTCTTTAAATCGGTCGGTCTAGCAATTGTAGATATCATTGTGGCACAATATTTTTATAAAAAATTAATACAATCTTAGGTTAAATCAATGTTAGGAAAAATAGAGCAGGTAGACCCGTAACTGCTCTATTTATTTTTTATCTGACGATAGGGAAATTACTTTTAACTAAGATTGATGTTTATAATTAGTTATACATTTGAACAATGCAACTACAAATAGCATGATAAAAATAATTAAACTGATACTTGATAATAGCACAGGCACAACTTGATGTTTATTAATAAGTACATTGATATCTACAATTAAAAAAATAACGAAAATAATCATAGATATAATTAAATTTGATTGACGACGTAGGTATGAACTTCGTTTCATCTACAATACAAATCCCCTTTAAAATTCAATACTTTTAGTATATATTTTATCGTATTTTACTAACAAAGAGCAAACCTACCTTTTTAGTCGTCAGTCACTGTGCCTTCAGACAAACGTTAGACTAACGTACGCGTGACTTTACAAATAAAGAACATATTTTATAAAGAAATTACCATCATATTATTATATTTTTTAAGTAAGAGGATTGTTCATTCTACAAAAGTTGCGTTTTATATTTAAATATAAGGAGATTAGTTTATGAAAAAAATAATAATCACTGGAGCACTTGGTCAAATTGGTACTGAATTAGTTATTAAGTGTAGAGAAAGATATGGAACTGAAAATGTATTAGCTACTGATATAAGAAAGCCAGAACCACACTCTCCAGTTAAAAACGGTCCTTTTGAAATCTTAGATGTTACAGATAGAAATCGTTTATTTGAAACAGTGAGATATTTCAATGCTGATACACTTATGCATATGGCTGCACTGCTTTCTGCTACAGCGGAAAAGAAACCACTAGTTGCCTGGGATTTGAATATGGGGGGACTTATAAATACACTCGAAGCAGCAAGAAGGTATCAATTAAAATATTTTACGCCAAGTTCAATAGGAGCTTTTGGTATTTCGACACCTAAAGTAAATACACCTCAATTAACAATACAACAACCAACGACTATGTATGGTATAAACAAAGTAACTGGGGAATTATTATGTCAGTATTATTATGTCAAATTTGGAGTAGATACACGTAGCGTTAGATTTCCTGGTTTAATTTCACATGTTAAAGAACCTGGCGGTGGCATAACAGATTATGCAGTTGATATGTATTTTAAGGCAGTTAGAAAAGGACATTATACAAGTTATATTAATCGTTACACTTATATGGATATGATGTACATGGAAGATGCTATTGATGCGATTATCAAATTAATGGAAGAAGACAGTGTTAAATTAAAAACAAGAAATGGCTATAACTTAAGTGCGATGAGTATTGAACCTGAAATGCTAAAACAAGCTATACAAGTATACTATCCAGATTTCACCTTAGATTATGACATTGATTTAGAGCGTCAAGATATTGCATTAAGTTGGCCAGATAGTATAGATACGAGCTGTGCTCAGGAAGAGTGGGGATTTGATCCTAAATATGATTTACCAACTATGACTAAAGTGATGTTAGAGGCAATTGAGAAAAAACAAAAAGAATGCTGAGCCCATACCGATTTTTTAAAGTATATAGCTATCTTTTAAAACTTTAATAAAAGATACTGCATCAAAAAATTGGATGACAAGTGAAGTTAGAAGCAGTTTTTCGCGTAACTACATTACACAAATTGTCTGATTTATATATCATCTCATACAGATGTTTTTTGGCTCATATGGTCAAATTGAATGATAATATATAGGGTAAAGAAAAGTCTATTTTAGTTCCAAGTCTACTTTTAAAGAAGCTAATTTTCGATGAGAACACAAATTTAATTACGGAAAAAATAGGTGATGATAATAACATAACTTGTAACTTAATAAAGGTAGTGTTTTACTTATACTGTATACATAATAAAATTAATATCTATTTTGAATATTTAGAAAATTCATTGAATAGTAGAATCACGATTGATATAATTTAGTGTATCTATTTAATTGGAATTATATTAGGAGGCAACAGTCATGTCAGAAAAAGTAAAATTCGAAAAAAGAGAGTCTTTAAAAGAAAAACCTGATACAGCAAACTTAGGATTTGGACAATATTTCACAGACTATATGTTAAGTGTTGATTATGACGCTGATCAAGGATGGCATGATATGAAGATTGTGCCGTACGCACCATTTGAAATTTCACCAGCAGCGCAAGGGTTACATTATGGTCAGGCAGTTTTTGAAGGCCTTAAAGCCTATAAACATAATGGAGAAGTTGTATTATTCCGCCCAGATCAAAACTTCAAACGTATTAATAATTCTTTAGCACGTTTAGAAATGCCAGAAGTTGATGAAGAAGCATTATTAGAAGGGTTGAAGCAGCTTATCGACGTTGAACGAGATTGGGTACCTGAAGGCGAAGGTCAATCGTTATATATTCGTCCTTTTGTATTTGCTACTGAAGGTGTTTTGGGTGTACGTTCTTCACATCAATATAAATTACTAATTATTTTATCTCCGTCAGGCGCTTATTATGGTGGTGACACATTAAAGTCAACTAAAATTTATGTCGAAGATGAATATGTACGTGCAGTACGTGGAGGTGTAGGTTTCGCTAAAGTTGCAGGTAACTATGCTGCCAGCTTACTCGCACAAACAAACGCTAATAAATTAGGTTATGACCAAGTATTGTGGCTTGATGGTGTTGAACAAAAATATGTTGAAGAAGTTGGTAGTATGAATATTTTCTTCGTAGAAAATGGAAAAGTAGTTACGCCAGCATTAAACGGTAGTATCTTGCCTGGTATCACTAGAAAGTCAATTATTCAATTAGTTGAAGATTTAGGTTATGAAGTTGAAGAGAGAAGAGTTTCTATAGAAGAGCTGTTTAACGCATATGATAAAGGTGAACTTACAGAAGTATTTGGTTCAGGTACAGCAGCTGTTATCTCTCCTGTAGGTACACTTCGCTATGAAGATAGAGAAATTGTTATTAATAACAATGAACCTGGTAAAATCACTCAAAAATTATATGACACATATACTGGTATTCAAAGTGGCAAATTAGAAGATAAATACGGATGGAGAGTAGAAGTTCCTAAGTATTAAAAATAGAGTTTTCAATTATTTGTTAACTATCATCTATAGTATATTTATTATTTGGCAGATTGATTTTTAAATTTCAATCTGCTTTTTAAAATCCTTTTATATAAAAATATTTTTTAATTAATTATTCATTTCATATTTTTGTTGTGTGTGGTAAAATACAATTGATATAAAATGAATATAAATTAATTAGATTTAGACAGAGAAACTTTTTTAACGTATGTTTTTTCTGTCTTTTTTTATTTACACAACTAAGAATAAGGAGAGATAAAATGATTTATGCGGGTATATTAGCAGGTGGTATTGGTTCTAGAATGGGAAATGTTCCATTACCCAAACAATTTTTATCATTACAAGGAAAACCTATTATTATTCATACAGTAGAAAAATTTTTAATGTATAAGGACTTTGATGAAATCATCATTGCCACGCCTCAAAAGTGGATCAATTATATGCTCGATTTGCTAAACAATTATCAATTAGACGATAAGAAAATAAAAGTAATACAAGGCGGAGACGACCGAAATCACTCTATAATGAATATTATAGAAAGCATTGAGCAACATAAAAAATTAAATGATGAAGATATAATCGTTACCCATGATGCAGTTAGGCCATTTCTAACAAATCGAATTATTAGAGAGAATGTGGAATATGCCAGTCAATATGGTGCAGTAGATACGGTTGTTAATGCTGTTGATACTATCATTTCTTCAAATGATGCACAATTTATTTCTGGGATTCCAATAAGAAGTGAGATGTATCAAGGACAGACGCCTCAAACTTTTAAAATAAAAGAGTTAAAGGATAGCTATTTATCGTTAACTCAATCTCAAAAGGAAATATTAACTGACGCGTGTAAAATACTCGTAGAATTGGGTAAGCCAGTAAAATTAGTCAAAGGAGAGTTATTTAACATAAAAATAACAACACCATATGATTTAAAAGTTGCGAATTCAATTATTACTGGAGCTGTTGATAATGATTAATCAAGTATATCAATTAGTAAGTCCACGACAATTTGAAGCAACATTTAAAACTATTGATTTACATAATCATAATAGCAAAGTTATTGTTCGACCCTTATATTTGTCAATTTGTGCAGCCGACTTGAGATATTATTGTGGAAATAGAGATAGCAAAATTTTATCTAAGAAATTACCTATGTCATTGATTCATGAAAGTGTAGGTGAAATTGTATACGACTCTGAACATCGACTGAAAAATGGAACTAAGGTTGTTATGATTCCCAATACACCGTCTAAATCGCATAATATTATTGCAGAAAATTATTTAACTTCTAGTCATTTTAAGTCAAGTGGTTATGATGGTTTTATGCAAGATTATATAGTAATGAAACCTGATAGAGTAGTCACTTTACCACAAGAAATTGATTTGAGTGTAGCGTCGTATACTGAATTAGTTACAGTTAGTGTTCATGCAATAGATCGTTTTCAATCAAAAGCAATACCACAATTTGAATCATTGGGGATATGGGGAGACGGTAATTTAGGGTATATCACTGCAGTTTTACTAAAAAAACTATATCCTACTACAAAAATAATAGTTTTTGGAAAAACATTATATAAATTAAGCCGTTTTTCATTTGTAGATGAAATTATTCAAATTGACAATATTCCTCAACATATCAAAATTGATCATGCATTTGAATGCGTGGGTGGTAAAGGAAGTCAGCAGGCTATTGAACAAATTATTAATATTATTAATCCTGAAGGGAGTATCGCTTTATTAGGAGTGAGCGAACTGCCTATACAAGTGAATACAAGAATGGTTTTAGAAAAAGGTTTAACTATAATTGGTAGTAGCAGAAGTGGTTTAAAGGATTTTGAAAAAACTATTGAATTGTATCGTAAATATCCTGAAGTTCTTAATCAATTAGCATTACTTAAAGGTAAAGAATTTGAAATAAATACCATAGAAGATCTCATTACAGCGTTCGAATATGATATTTCTAACGCATGGGGAAAAACAGTTTTAAAATGGAATATTTAAAGAAAAGGAAACAACTATGACAAAGCAAAATATATTTATAGATGACATTTATTGGGAACGTGTCCAACTCTTCGTCAAAGGACATTTTGAAGGAGTAAAACCTACAAGAAATTTCCTTCTTAGAAATCTAACAGAAACAAAACTATTAAATGCCAATCATGTTAATATTCAAGGGTCAACTTTTGAGGCAAGATTTAATATTGCTATTTTAGAAAAAGGTAATTTTTTAGGTACAGGCAATTATATATTAATCAACCGACAAGAAGATGAATATGTCTGCCAAATTAACCCCAAATTTTTGAATGATAAAAAAAATCAGATGACTTTAGAGGAGTTAAGAGATTACAACTCACTTGAGACCCAATCGTTACAAAAAAGTTATTTATTAAAAAAGTATGGTAAAAGTTTCCAAAGATATAATAACAAAGAGATTAAATCTTACGTCATTGTTCCGGCAATATCCCAAGAAATTAATGAGTTTATTTTTAAAGTTCAATATAAATCTGAAATAAAGAAAATAAGTAAACTTAAGCAATTATCATACATATTACATAAAGCTTTGAGGAAAATTAGCTTCAATGTGAGAGATAAAATATATTTGTCGGTATTTAACATTTCCAAAACAGTATATAAGAATAATAAAAATCATGTTTTGTTTACATCAGATTCTAGAGCAAATATGTCAGGAAATTTTAAATTTATATACGAAGAAATGCTTAAACAACAATTGGACAAAAAACTTGTCATTCATTCTATTTTTAAACCTAATATAGCAAATAGGAGATCGTTTATTGATAAATTAAAATTTCCATATTTTTTAGGAAAATCTAAATATATCTTGGTTGATGATTATCATCCGATGATATATAAACTTCAATTTAGAGAAAACCAAGAAATAGTTCAAGTATGGCATGCTGTGGGTGCTTTTAAGACTGTAGGATTTAGTAGAACTGGGAAAAAAGGAGGACCTTTCATAGACTCTATTGGACATAGGAATTATAGTAAAGCTTATGTTTCGTCAAATAATGATATTCTTTACTATGCTGAAGCTTTTGGAATTGAAGAACATAGGGTTATTCCAACAGGTGTTCCACGTACGGATGTTTTGTTCGATGAATCTTATAAAACACGCATTAAACAAAGTTTAGAAACAAAATTACCAATTATAAAAAATAAAAAAGTCATTCTTTTTGCACCTACATTTAGAGGAAATGGACATCGCACAGCACACTATCCTTTCTTTAAAATTAATTTTGCAAGATTAGCTAGTTATTGTGAAGAACATCAAGCTACTGTTCTGTTTAAAATGCATCCTTTTGTTAGAAATAAATTAAATATCCCAGCAATTTATAGTAAATATTTTTTAGATATTTCAAATTACCGCGAAGTAAATGATGTATTGTTCATTACGGATATTTTAATCTCTGATTATTCTTCTTTAATCTATGAATTTTCAGTTTTTAAAAAACCAATGCTTTTTTATGCTTTTGATTTGGAAGATTATATTTACACGAGAGATTTTTATGAACCTTATGAAACCTTTGTTCCTGGTAAAATAGTGAAAACTTTTGATGAGCTTATTTTAGCGTTAGAAAATAATGATTTTGAATTAGAAAAGGTGAAGCCGTTTTTAAATAAAAATTTTAAATATAAAGATGGTAAATCAAGTGAACGATTAGTTAAAGATTTATTTAACAAATTTTTTCAGTAAAAGAATTTAAAGTTTCTAATTTATGATAATTGTAACAATGGGTAAATAATAAGTTAGAAAATTTATATCATAGTGAAGCAACTCTTAAACTAGTCATGTATTGTAAATTTTCAAAGTATAGTTAAGTCATTTCATTTTTAGTAAGTTCTAGATTAGTGATGTACAATACGTATTATGAATAGAGTCTTTTAAAGAATATATTAATTAATAAAAGCACCTAAAGAAAAATAGCGTTTTTAATTTTGAATCCAATTTTAGTTTTAATACTTAAACAAAATTCAATTTCCTATAATTGTTATGCAAACTATAATACAATAGTTTATATAACTATAATTAATATAAAAAATCATTTTCAGGAGAGAATTAAAAGTGGAATGGATATTATTTGATAAAGATGGTACATTGATTGAGTTTGACAGTAGTTGGGAAAAAATTGGCGTACGTCTCGTTGATCAACTTTTAGAAACCTTTCCAGTACATGACAAGGAAGCGGCACATCGCCAATTAGGTATTATCGATAAAAAAATTAAACCAGATTCTGTTATGGGATCGGGTTCATTAGGTGAAATTATAGAGTCTTTTAATGGTGTAACAGGTAAAGAAACTTCAGATTGGACAAGGGATACGAGTCAGGAACTCATTGATTCAAGAGTGCCTGAAAACAATTGGATTGATGGTGTACAAGAAACTATTCAAGCTCTTAGAAATGAAGGATATCACATAGGCATAGTAACAAGTGATACTAAAAAAGGAGTCGATCAATTTCTGGAGGAAACGCAAACTAGAAATCTCTTTGATTTAGTAATTTCTACAGAAACACATGCAGAAGAAAAACCACATCCTAAAGTCTTAGATCCACTATTTAATGCTTTTGATGTTGAACCGGGACAGGTAGCAATAGTAGGAGATACGGCCAACGATATGAAAACCGCGATTAATGCTAATTTAGGTTTAGGTATCGGTGTGCTAACAGGCGTGGCTAAAAAAGAGGAACTCTACGACGCAAATGTCATCATAAACAGTGCAAAAGATGTTAAACAAGTTATAGAACAATACGGAAAATAAAATTTTTAAATTGAGTAAGACGTAGATGTGTGAGTTGATTCGCACGTCTACGTCTTTTTCTTTTAATAATACATAAAAATCATCGGTTTTATGAGTTGAGATTTAATAATGTACGTAGTGTAGGTTGATTATAAGAATTTTTAAATAAAGAACGACGTTGTAGTTCTGGTATAATGTATTTTACAAAATCTTCAAGGCTATGGGGTAATGAAGGTGGCATCAGATTAAAGCCGTCTGCAACGCCTTCATTAAACCAGTGCTCCATCTCATCCACTATCTCCTCAGGTGTACCTATAAGAGTAAGATGACCACCACCGGCACTTAGGTAACCTAATAATTCTCTTACAGTTGGTTGTTTATCTTTTATAATTGCTAAAACTGTTTCATATCGACCAATCGGACCTTTGAAATTTTCAACGGGAGGTAAGGGAGGAACTGGTTCATCTAATTCCCAATCCGAACAATCTTGTTGAACAAAAAAACTGAGTTGCTTTAAAGCATCTTCAATGGGTAACTTTTGATCAAGTTCTGCTTTTTTTGATAATGCTTTTTCATGGGTTTCACCTACATACGTTACTAAACCAGGGAAAATTTTAATTTTTCTATCTGGATGGTGAGTTTTAGATATAGCATCAGACAATTTCTTTTTATAACTACGTGCTTGCTTAATATCCCATGAAACAGAGTAAACAGCATCAGCATATTTTGCTGCTAATGCAATACCTTCTTTTGACGCACCGGCTTGCATAGATACTGGTTTACCTTGAGGACTTTGTGGTGTTGTATGTGGTCCTCGTACTTGAAAATAGTCCCCCTCATGATAAAAAGGTTTAATATCTTTAGACTCAATAATTTTGTTGTTGTTTTTATCTGGTACATAAGATGCAGTTGACCAAGAAGTGAATAGCTTATTCATTACCGATGCAAATTCATCTGCTTTTTTGTAGCGCTCATGTCTTTCCGGTAAGTATTGAAGACTGTGATTTTGGGCTTCAATATCTGTCATGGATGTGACCAAATTCCAACCTACACGGCCATGAGATAAGTAGTCTAGACTTAATAATTGACGAGAAGCGGTGAATGGATTTGAAAATGTACTCGATATTGTTGGCACTAATCCTATATGCGATGTAACTTGTGCAATAGCTGATAAGTTAATTATAGGATCAAACCAAAAAGCGGGCATAGTAGTATTATCACTCGCATTAAAGGCTTGATTGTCTGCAAAAAAGACGATATCCAAAAAGCCTTTCTCAGCTATTTGAGCTAAATGCTGATAATAAGATATGTTGCCGATATCCTCAATATTAGAATCTTTCATACGCCATGCCGCTTGATGATGACCACACCCATACAGTAACACACCTATGTTAAGAAAGTGATTATTTGTCATATGAACACCTCATTAATTATTATCTTTTTGTAAAAAATACACAACCGAAGAGTGTAAACGCTTAGTTCATTGTTAAACCACCGTCAACGGTAATATTTTGACCTGTCACGCCACGTGCTTCGTCTGAAGCGAGATATACAACCATATTGGCTACATCTTGAGGTGATGTTACTTTTCTAAGAGGTGTAGTTTGAGCAATTAAATCAAATACTTCAGGTGTAGTAACTGCACTTGCATCAGTCGTTTTGAGTAATCCTCCAGAAACAACATTTGCTGTGATACCATATTGTCCAAGTTCTGCAGCAATATTACGGGTAAAGCCGATGAGACCTGCCTTTGCTGTTGTATACTCATGATAAGGTACGACTGGATTTTGATACAAATTGGTTCCAATACTAATAATGCATCCACTTTGTTGTTCTATAAATTGTGGTATGACGCTTTGAGTCACATTAAATGCTCCTTTTAAAGTACCATTAAGTTGTTGTTGATAATCTTCCCAAGTTAAATCTTCAAACGATTTTTGCTGATTTGGATCAAATTTAAAACCAACAAGTGCATTATTGATTACTATATCTATTTTTCCAAAATGTTGTGTGGCAGTTTGAATCATTTGATTCACATCGTTTCTGTCTGTCACATCAGCTTGAATAGCTATAGCCTTACTTTGATTATAATTTCTAATTAATTTTTCAGCTTTATCCTTATTTTGTTTGTAATTAACAACAACATTGTAGCCTTTTTCTAGTAAAGTTATTGCAATTTTAGCGCCTAATCCACGACTACTTCCCGTGATAATTGCAGTTTTTTTCATCTTCATGCCCCCAATATTTTTATTTGTATAAGAAAAAATGCACAACCTTCATGAGAAAAGTTGTGCATCCAAATCAATATATAAAGACAGAATGATAATTAGATGAGATTCAACACTTTCCTCCGCTAGTATAAGCTAGTTCAGGTTCAAAGGGTTTGGATGATATCCATCTCAGTTAAAAAACACCCCTAGTGCATATAATTCACTTATAGTATAAACATAGAATTTTTATAAAATATTGTCAACATTCTTAATAATAGCTATATCTGTTATTTTAATATTGAAGTAAAAAGTATATGAAATAGCTTGTGAAAGTATACAAATATAAGCTCTAATTTTCTACAATTGGATATATTATCTTGTATCCACTTGTCGGTATGCTTTAATAACTTGAGCAATTTTATCAATGACTGGATCAAGGGAGTCTAAATCTTCGTGTATGTCATATTCATTAATATTAAGTCGAACAACAGGACATGCATTAAAATTGTTAATCCAATTTTCATACCGTTTAAATAGTTTTCTCCAATATTCTGGATCTGTATTGATTTCCATGTCACGTCCCCGCTGTTGAATACGATCAATTACTTCATCATAATCACATTCTAGATAAATTAGAACATCAGGCTTTGGAAAATAAGGTGTCATGACCATTGCATTAAATAATTCGTAATACGTGTGATAGTCGTCAGCACTCATTGTTCCTTGTTCTTCATGCATTTTTGCAAAAATATCTACATCCTCATAAATTGAACGATCTTGAACGAAACCTCCACCATACTCAAACATGCGTTTTTGTTCCTTAAAACGTTCAGCAAGAAAGTAAATTTGAAGATGAAAGCTCCAACGTTCAAAATTATGATAAAATTTATCTAAATAAGGATTATGGTCTACATTCTCAAAGGAAGTTTTAAAATTTAACTTATCAGCAAGTGCTTGTGTTAACGTAGATTTACCAACCCCTACAGTACCAGCAATGGTTATTACTGCATTTTGAGGAATACCATAATTATTCATCTTTATTTTCTCCAATCATAGGTTTTACTAAATTTAAAATATTTTGGTAATCGTAATCATTTTTAACGAAATCTTGTTGTGACGTATCAATTCGAATGACATTTGCACCGTCATTCTTTAATGATTCATAATAAGCAAGATAATCTTTTTTTAAAGTAAGTAAATAGTCATCTTCTATATGAGATTCAAAGCTACGATTACGTTGTGCAATTCTTGATTTTAATACATCTAAATCAGCATCTAAAAAGATAATTGTATTTGGCATTTCGATATCTTCAGTTAAAATATCAAAAATACGACTGAATTTATCAAATTCTTTAGCATCTAAAGTATTTTTAGCAAAAATTTTATTTTTATGAATATGATAATCGCTAACTATACCTTGATTTAGCGACTCAATATCTCTAATCTGTTTATATCTGTTACATAAAAAGAACATTTCAGTTTGAAAACTCCATTTTTCTATATCATCATAAAAATCGGATAGAAATGGATTTTCATCAACAATTTCTTTCTCTTCATAAAAACCAAACGTCTTGCTTAATCGGTGAGCAAGAGAGGATTTACCAACACCTATAGGTCCTTCGATTGCAATAAATGGTTTATTCATAATCACTTCTCCAAATGTTAAGATAGACAATGAGTATTGTACCATAAGTGAGGTATTCCAACACATATGAAAAAAAATCATGATTACATGCGCTTAGCAATTAATGAAGCACACAAAGCCAAAGCATTAGGAGAAGTTCCAATCGGAGCAGTTATTGTTAAAGAGGGTCAAGTCATTGCACGTGCACATAATTTAAGGGAAACATTGCAGCAACCTACCGCCCACGCAGAGCACATAGCGATAGAACGGGCTTCAGAAGTTGTCGGCAGTTGGAGATTAGAAGAATGTACGTTGTATGTTACATTAGAGCCCTGTGTTATGTGTGCGGGCACTATTATTATGAGCCGTATTCCAAAGGTTGTGTATGGTGCTACTGATCCCAAGGGAGGTTGTTCGGGAAGTCTTATGAATTTATTAGAACAACCCCAGTTTAATCATAGGGCAACCGTAGAAAAAGGAATTTTAGAAGAAGAGTGTGCAGAACTATTGAGAAGTTTTTTTAAGGAAATACGTGAAAAGAAAAAAGCAGAAAAACAGGGGAAGATACAAAAGGATATAAATTTGTTAAAATGATGTCGTACATAAATAAACGTATTTTTGAAGTCTAGTAAATCGTTAAAGATTGTGTGATAACATATAATAATAATGAAGTTAAGACATATGCTACACACATAAATTTTAAATTAATTTAAAAAATTCATATAGCATCACTTTAAAATAAGTGGAAACGAGGTCAACTAATGATAAAGCTAATAGCAACGGATATGGATGGAACATTACTTAACGCTGGTCATGAAATCACCACTATGAATCAAGAAGCTATAAAATTTGCGCAAGCGAACGGCATTACAGTAGTTATTGCAACTGGTAGAGCGTTTTACGAGGCACAAACACCTGTTGCTGAAACAGATTTAAAAGTCCCTTACATATGTTTGAATGGTGCAGAAGTTCGTGAGGAATCATTTAACATAATGAGTACATCACATCTTAATCATGATTTAGTACACAAAATTACGACAGCACTTAAAAATAATCATATTTATTATCAAATTTACACAAATCGTGGCATATATACAGAAGATCCTAAACGTGATTTAGCAATCTATATAGATATTGCAGAACGTGCGGGTCAAAAAGCAGATGTAGCCAAGATACGAAATAATATACAAAAACGCATAGATAACGGTACTTTAAAAGTTGTAGAAAATTATGATTCAATTGAAGATATTCCTGGAGAACTTATTATGAAGGTGTTAGCTTTTGATGCAGATTTAAGTAAAATCGACCAAGTAGGTCAGGAGTTAGCATCATCACCAAATTTAGCAGTATCCTCATCATCAAGAGGTAACCTAGAAATCACTCATTCAGACGCTCAAAAAGGCATTGCCTTATCAGCTATTGCTCATCAATTAGGTATAGATTTAACAGATGTGGTAGCAATAGGAGATAATTTAAATGATATTTCAATGCTAGAACGTGTAGGTTATCCAGTAGCAATGAATAATGCTACAGATGAAGTTAAACATATTGCTAAATATGTCACAGACACCAATGAAAATAGTGGAGTTGGAAAAGCAATCATGAAAATATTAAAAGAAGAAAATAATTTAGAGGTGTAAAATAATGAAAGGTTTAATTATTATAGGGAGTGCTCAAGTAGGGTCTCATACGAACGCTTTATCAAAATATTTAAAAGGTCAACTCGGCGAACATGATGTTGAGGTGGAAATCTTTGACCTAGCTGAGAAACCCATTCATCAATTGGATTTTGCTGGTACAACACAAGCAGTTGATGAAATTAAAAACAATGTCAAATCTTTACAAAATAAAGCAATGGAAGCAGATTTCTTAATTTTAGGAACGCCAAATTATCATGGATCGTTTTCAGGTATTCTTAAAAATGCACTTGACCACCTTAATATGGACCATTTCAAAATGAAACCCGTGGGACTCATTTGCAATAGTGGAGGAATAGTAAGTTCTGAGCCATTATCACACTTGAGAGTCATCGTACGTAGTTTACTTGGTATTGCTGTACCAACGCAAATTGCTACACATGATTCTGATTATGCTAAATTAGAAGATGGTACCTTATACTTAGAAGATAATGAATTTCAACTACGTTCAAAATTGTTTGTTGATCAAATTGTATCCTTCGTAACAAATAGTCCATATGAACACTTAAAATAATCATATTTTATGATTTGTTTTTATCAAGCAATATCATTAAATTATCTCCCTTTGATGTTTTTAGTAAACATTAGAGGGAGTCTTTATATATTTATCACCTTAATAAAACATATACATTATTCTTGAGATTTGCCTTTAAAATATTCCATAAAACACTGTGACAGAGACGTACATAATACTAATATGAAATACAGCGGTTATTTATATTTTTATTATTTGAAATAGTTTGGTGACGATTTTTTTGATGAATATAGTAATAATTTCATTTGTTCATGTTATTAGAATTTTAAGAAATGCTGAGCAAATTAATTAACTATTTATTAAATGTTTGTTGACATGTTTAAAAAATATTGCAAAAAAGACTTATATAATATATTGTATTTTACTCTAGAAATGATTTTTACTTGAAAATTACATTGAAATAGTCAAAGAAAAGGAGTTTTTATGATTAATAAAAAAAATAATTTACTAACTAAAAAGAAACCTATAGCAAATAAATCCAATAAATATGCAATTAGAAAATTCACAGTAGGTACAGCGTCTATTGTAATAGGTGCAACATTATTGTTTGGTTTAGGTCATAATGAGGCCAAAGCCGAGGAGAATTCAGTACAAGACGTTAAAGATTCGAATACGGATGATGAATTATCAGACAGCAATGATCAGTCTAGTGATGAAGAAAAGAATGATGTGATCAATAATAATCAGTCAATAAACACCGACGATAATAACCAAATAATTAAAAAAGAAGAAACGAATAACTACGATGGCATAGAAAAACGCTCAGAAGATAGAACAGAGTCAACAACAAATGTAGATGAAAACGAAGCAACATTTTTACAAAAGACCCCTCAAGATAATACTCATCTTACAGAAGAAGAGGTAAAAGAATCCTCATCAGTCGAATCCTCAAATTCATCAATTGATACTGCCCAACAACCATCTCACACAACAATAAATAGAGAAGAATCTGTTCAAACAAGTGATAATGTAGAAGATTCACACGTATCAGATTTTGCTAAATCTAAAATAAAAGAAAGTAACACTGAATCTGGTAAAGAAGAGAATACTATAGAGCAACCTAATAAAGTAAGAGAAGATCAACAACAAGTCAGCCGTCTGGCTATAAAAATATAGATGAAAAAATTTCAAATCAAGATGAGTTATTAAATTTACCAATAAATGAATATGAAAATAAGGCTAGACCATTATCTAAAACATCTGCCCAACCATCGATTAAACGTCTAACCGTAAATCAATTAGCTGCGGAACAAGGTTCGAATGTTAACCATTTAATTAAAGTTACTGATCAAAGTATTACTGAAGGATATGATGATAGTGAAGGTGTTATTAAAGCACATGATGCTGAAAACTTAATCTATGATGTAACTTTTGAAGTAGATGATAAGGTGAAATCTGGTGATACGATGACAGTGGATATAGATAAGAATACAGTTCCATCAGATTTAACCGATAGCTTTACAATACCAAAAATAAAAGATAATTCTGGAGAAATCATCGCTACAGGTACTTATGATAACAAAAATAAACAAATCACCTATACTTTTACAGATTATGTAGATAAGTATGAAAATATTAAAGCACATCTTAAATTAACGTCATACATTGATAAATCAAAGGTTCCAAATAATAATACCAAGTTAGATGTAGAATATAAAACGGCCCTTTCATCAGTAAATAAAACAATTACGGTTGAATATCAATGACCTAACGAAAATCGAACTGCTAACCTTCAAAGTATGTTTACAAACATAGATACGAAAAATCATACAGTTGAGCAAACGATTTATATTAACCCTCTTCGTTATTCAGCCAAGGAAACAAATGTAAATATTTCAGGGAATGGTGATGAAGGTTCAACAATTATAGACGATAGCACAATAATTAAAGTTTATAAGGTTGGAGATAATCAAAATTTACCAGATAGTAACAGAATTTATGATTACAGTGAATATGAAGATGTCACAAATGATGATTATGCCCAATTAGGAAATAATAATGATGTGAATATTAATTTTGGTAATATAGATTCACCATATATTATTAAAGTTATTAGTAAATATGACCCTAATAAGGATGATTACACGACTATACAGCAAACTGTGACAATGCAGACGACTATAAATGAGTATACTTTTGAAGCATCCTATGATAATACAATTGCTTTCTCTACAAGTTCAGGTCAAGGACAAGGTGACTTGCCTCCTGAAAAAACTTATAAAATCGGAGATTACGTATGGGAAGATGTAGATAAAGATGGTATTCAAAATACAAATGATAATGAAAAACCGCTTAGTAATGTATTGGTAACTTTGACGTATCCTGATGGAACTTCAAAATCAGTCAGAACAGATGAAGATGGGAAATATCAATTTGATGGATTGAAAAACGGATTGACTTATAAAATTACATTCGAAACACCTGAAGGATATACGCCGACGCTTAAACATTCAGGAACAAATCCTGCACTAGACTCAGAAGGTAATTCTGTATGGGTAACTATTAATGGACAAGACGATATGACGATTGATAGTGGATTTTATCAAACACCTAAATACAGCTTAGGGAACTATGTATGGTATGACACTAATAAAGATGGTATTCAAGGTGATGATGAAAAAGGAATCTCTGGAGTTAAAGTGACGTTAAAAGATGAAAACGGAAATATCATTAGTACAACTACAACCGATGAAAATGGAAAGTATCAATTTGATAATTTAAATAGTGGTAATTATATTGTTCATTTTGATAAACCTTCAGGTATGACTCAAACAACAACAGATTCTGGTGATGATGACGAACAGGATGCTGATGGGGAAGAAGTTCATGTAACAATTACTGATCATGATGACTTTAGTATAGATAACGGATACTATGATGACGAATCGGATTCCGATAGCGACTCGGATTCAGACAGCGACTCAGATTCCGATAGTGATTCAGACTCCGATAGCGATTCGGATTCCGATAGTGATTCAGACTCAGATAGCGACTCAGACTCGGATAGTGACTCAGATTCCGATAGTGATTCAGATTCAGACAGCGACTCAGATTCTGATAGTG